>QILK01000196.1 GCA_003233345.1 Gammaproteobacteria bacterium
TTGACCATCACTACTAAAAATTCGGAGCGGAATATTAAGTTTATACTTGTGCAAATTTTTTACATCGGGTAGATCATCTGCGTCCGATACATGCGGGAGGGGGAGTAGGGCTAGTATTAGAGTTATAAGGCTATAACGGTGATATTTCATAAGTTTTCCGGCGTTTTATGCGATTATTTATATTATAAGGTATAAGCATAAACCTTGTCATCTATGGACCTGGCGTGATGGTACCACGGATAATAAGGAAACCGTATATGGATCTGAATTTCCAAGGTCAGGCATTGGCCTCGAAACGGCTCAGCGAGTTATTCGCAGGCACAATAGTAATATTTGGGCAGAATCAGAGATCAATAAAGGCGTTATTTTTTATTTCACCATCGGAGGAAATACTGCTTAGAAAAACTTTGCTGGACAAAACTTCAAAGGACAGACCGAAAACTTAGGACTACCTTAACTAGATAATATAAATTGAGTATATAACATCTATATCAGTTACAATGCCGATTTGTTAGCTACATTAAATATAACAATGACTGTCGATTTTAGACTATTGGATAAACGGCTCGCATGTCGGGTGTCCTAGAATAAAAATACTCTGCTGATTCTGATATCGATGCAACCTATTCGCTCGGTCAAGAAAGTCGAGCATTTAATTAAGCATGGTCTTATTAAGTGAGCGCATCCAACCAGACAGATCAACAAGGACGCGCCGACAAGCGGCGTGCCTGTTAGCTGCGGACTGTTAGCTCTCGGAGAAACTCGGAATGTCCCATGAATATGATTCAAGCCAAATAAAAGTCTTGAAGGGTTTGGAGCCTATAAGAAAACGGCCTGAGTTTTATTTAGGCGATCTTGACGCCCCTGGTCTGAATACAAGGCTGGCTTTTCAGACACTGTGTCATGCGGTAGATGAAGCTGTAGAAGGAAATTGTAACCATATTTTGATGCGAGTAAATAAATATAATGTTACATCGGAATATGACGTTGGTTTACCCCTTAAGCCTCACCCCGCAGCGGATCAGCTTCCCGCTGCGATGATATTTTTAGCTTTACATATGGGGTGTCACAATCAAAAAAAGAATATCGAAGTTGGCTCTGAATTATGTGAACTCGGGCTAGCTGTTTTGAATGGTGTATGTTCTGTATTAACAGCTTCTGTTGTTGAAAAAGGAAAAGCGGCAGAGTTCATATTTGAAAAAGGAGTTCTTCGAAGCAAACCAGAGATAGTTGATATATGTAGGGAAGATTATACGAAAATATCTATTGTGCTAGATCAAGCCATTTTAAAAAACACCACTTTTGAGTTTTCCAAAATAGAACAGGAAGCTATAAGAATATCGGAAAAATATAAATTACCAATACAGGTAGAGGAAATGAGCTAACCAGCTATTCCTATTGCTCATCAATCCATCTGTCTGTACAAAGCTTAAGCGCCATTCTTTAAGCTGATGGGGATAGAGTCTTTTTCTCGACAATACTGGCTGCGCTGTTCTGCGTCCATAGCAGGTCAGAAATAAAGCCGTAAATAAGAAATTTTTATCAGTCTACAGTGACTGGTTGCAAGCCTATAATGAATCACCAACAGAGGGTTTTTCTTGGGAAGAAGTTAAAAAAGAAATGAAATAATAATGGACTACCAATTAATCATTCGCTCGGAAGCGAAAGAAGACTTATTAGACGCATTTCATTGGTATCAGGAACAAAGGTCAGACTTTGGTTTCGACTTTAAGTTATGTGTCGGTGAAGTCATTAATAAGATAAAAAAATCCCCTCATATATCAAACTGTGTTTCAAAATGTAAAGCGTTCTGTTACCAAACGTTTTCCATTTGGAATCTTTTATATCGTTGAAGATAATACAATAATTATACTTTCAGTGTTACACGCAAGACGTGACCCAATGCATTGGAAAAAAGAAAGTAACACTGGACTCAATTTCCAGGTGTCATTTATTATTAACAAAGGCCAACGTGCTCCTAATTTCACCGACTGGATGAAGCATCGTGTCGACTCGGGCAAAGGCAAGCTCATCTACAGTCAGCGAATGTTGGTCGTTGAGCCTGTGTTTGCCAATATCGGAACGAATAAGTAGAATACGGTTTACAGAAGCTGGTTTTTCTACAGCCTCGTTATGCGTCATAGGGGATTATGAGTAGAAAAAAGAACAAAATGGAGAGATTGAATCAAAGTCGTCTACTAGCTAGAGTAAAAGCTCAGTCAGGAATGGATACAACTGATCCTGATATTCGACCCCCATCTGGGGCAGTATTAGCTAATAAAGATGAGCTTTCTCATAATAACACCTATGGTGGATTGCCAAGGTTCTACATTGATAAAGTCGTTGTATGCCGAAATTGTGGAACAGAAGAAATTTGGGCGGCAGGAAGACAAAAATGGTGGTATGAAGTAGCAAAGGGAAATATAAATACTAGGGCTGTGTTGTGTCGATCGTGCAGAGAGGCGAAAAGACAAAAATAAGGGTAAGCAAGAAGTATTGCCTACTAAGAAAGCAGGGGACGCCGATGACTTATTAAATAGTTGAAAATGCGGAACCTACTAGCCCAAGGCTCGAGATCGGGTCATTTATGCTCTTTTACGCTATAATCGCCTATGAGTTGGTTTTTACTTGCGTTGGTATCGGCAATATCACTTGCGTCTGCAGACGCTTTTACCAAAAAATTATTTCCGGTCTCTACCGGCATGGAACTGGTGGCGATACGGTTTTTTGTTCCTGCCGTTGCCTTATTTCCTGTTGTCTTTTTTTTACCTTATTCGCAACTGGATCTGACATTCTGGTTGTTGATGGTATTACTGGTTCCCTTGGAACTATTGGCAATGTATTTATATTTAATATCAATTCGTGATGCGCCGCTGCCGAATACATTACCTTACTTGGCATTCACACCGGTCTTTAACATAGCGACCGCCTGGCTCGTGCTTGGGGAGACGGTCACCAGCGCCGGGTTACTCGGAATCTTGCTGATTACTGTTGGCGCCTATATGATTAATCTAAAACTCGAGCATTTACGTAATATTAGATCGTTAGTTAAACCGTTTTTAGCGATCCGGCAAAACAAAGCATCTTTGATGATGTTGGGTGTGGCGGCTATCTATAGTGTTACCTCCGTTTTTTCCAAGCAAGCTTTAAGTTATATCGAGCCAAAGTTGTTTGGTGCTTTTTATTATTTCTGCATTGGGGTTGCGGCATTACTGTGGGTTGGCTTTTCGCGACCCCGGTCATTTAACGTTCTAAAAAAACAAAAACTTCATTATCTATTTATCGGTAGCTTAATGGTGATAATGGTAATCAGCCATTTTCTGGCGATTGCAGATATTGAAGTCGCCTATATGATTGCGGTAAAACGCACAAGTTTACTTTTTGGACTGCTGTATGGTTATTATCTGTTTCACGATGAGCAAATTAGAAAAAATCTGTTCGCCGGGTTGCTGATGTTAGCAGGTGTTTGTGCGATTATATTAACGTGACCAAACATCCGGACAATATTGATCAAAGTAGCCCGGACTTCGCGCAGCGAACGCCGGGAAAACGAACATGGTGACGGTAGTAAAGTAGAATGTGCCTGATTCATCTCCAATAGGGGTTGTAGGATTTTGCCTGAATTTAAGAGGGTTATTCTTTCCCCGGCGTTCGCTGCGCGAAGTCCGGGCTACGAACAGGAATGGGCTGTGTGAAGAAATTAACTGGGTAGACTACTAGTACCCTCACGGGCTAAAATAGGCCCCAATTTAAGTTTTAGCTGTAACAGGTTCATGTTTTTAATAATTTATCGGAGATTTATATGACAATCGAGCGAACACTTTCTATTATTAAGCCAGATGCAGTAGCAAAAAATGTTGTCGGCGATATTATTTCAAGATTCGAGAAAGGTGGGCTTAACGTCGTGGCATTAAAAATGGCACACTTAAGCAAGGACCAGGCAGGTGGTTTCTATGAAGTCCATAAGGAAAGACCTTTTTATAATGATCTTGTTGAATTTATGACATCCGGTCCCGTGGTAATACAAGTGTTGGAAGGCGAAGGCGCTATTGCCAAAAACCGCGAGTTGATGGGAGCCACCAATCCGGCGGATGCCGCTGCCGGGACTATTCGTGCGGATTTTGCCAAAACAGTTGATGAAAATGCGGTTCACGGATCGGATGCGCCGGAAACGGCGAAAGCAGAAATCGCCTTCTTTTTTAGTGATGACGAAGTGTGCCCAAGAACTCGGTAACGTATATTATTTGGTATAGACATGACTGATACAAATTTAATAGGACTAGCTCATAGTGATCTTCAAGTGTTTTTTGCCACACTTGGAGAAAAACCTTATCGCGCATCCCAACTGATGAAGTGGATTTATCATCAGGGGGTGACTGACTTTAGTGAGATGAGCAATCTAAGCAAGGGTTTGCGCGAACGGCTGGAATCCAGTGCAACGATAAAATTACCGAAACTGGTATCAACGCAACCCTCTGACGACGGAACCATTAAGTGGTTGCTGGCATTGGCTGACGGGAATTGCATTGAAGCGGTTTTTATACCTGAAACAGAGCGTGGCACGCTGTGTGTTTCCAGCCAGGTCGGCTGTGCATTGAACTGTTCGTTTTGCTCAACGGCGACGCAAGGATTTAGCCGCAATTTGACGGCCGATGAAATCGTTGGCCAAGTGCTTTTTGCCACACTCGAATTGGGGATTGCAAAAAACCGTGGTAGTAGAATCATTACCAATATTGTGCTTATGGGGATGGGTGAGCCGTTATTAAACTTTGAAAACGTGACGAAAGCTGTTGATATAATGCTGGATGATAACGGGTTTGGGGTGTCCAAGCGGCGGGTCACACTAAGCACAGCTGGTCTGGTTCCGGCGATCGACAAACTTCGAGAGACGCAGGATGTCAGTCTGGCGGTGTCACTACATGCACCTAATGATGCGCTCAGGAATCAATTGGTGCCGATAAACAAGAAGTACCCGTTACATCAGTTATTGGCTGCATGTCAAAGATATGTCGCCGGAAAGGTACACAGGCGCATTACAATGGAGTATGTAATGCTAAAAGATATCAATGATTTAGATACACATGCGTATGAATTGGCACAAGTATTGAAGGATGTTCCATCAAAGGTGAACCTGATTCCCTTTAACAGTTTTCCAGGGGCAGACTTCCAGTGTTCGGATACCAAGCGTATGGAAAAGTTTCGTAATATCTTGATTAAAGCGGGCTTTCCAACAATTATTCGGAAAACCCGTGGTGGCGATATCGCTGCTGCTTGTGGTCAGCTGGTGGGTCAGGTTAACGACCGAACCCGACGCCAGGCACAATGGAAACTAGAACTTGACCGCAAAAAGGGAATAACTGTATGATTCATTTTAATAATATACTATTATTAATGGCAGGCTACATATTTTTAATGATTCAGGGCTGTAACCAGTCCATAAAGCCTGAGACGCAACAGAGCGAAAAAAAGCAGCAGGATCAAAATAAAAATGTCAGAGCCCGGCCAATGCACCGATATCGGTTGGATGTGGCAAAGTCATCTGAGCTGAATGCGCAATTATGCGCGGCTTATATTAAAAAGAGCCGATATGTTGTGGCCATGGAAAAGTGTAAGAAGTCATTAGAATATGATTCTAAAAATGCCAAACCACATAAGTGGCTGGCCGTTTTATATCAAAGGCTTGGACAAACAGGCAAAGCAGCCAAACACTTTAAGCGAGCAGTCGCGCTGGATTCAGGTGATGCAGGTACGCGTAATAACTATGGAACGTTTTTGTGTAAGCAGCGGAAGTATGCCGCCGCCGAAAAACAATTTTTACTGGCTGCGGGAGATCCCTTGTATCCAGCAAGAGCATTTGCATTGGCGAATGCGGGCGTCTGTATGATGGAAGCAGGACAGCATAAAAAAGCGGAGCAATACTTTCGATCAGCTTTACGAATTGATCTATTCAATTCATTGGCTCTGATTAATTTGGCGCAAATCCGGTTTGATCAGGGAAGTTATAAGAGTGCTATGCCATTATTAAAAAAATGGTCGATGCGCAATAAACAAAATGCAAGGTCATTGTGGTTAAATATTCAAATTGCAAAATTGAATAGGAATAAAGACAGGGTATCTAGTCTGGGAATGTTATTGAATGCACGGTTTCCAGCGTCAAATGAAGCACAACACTATCGGAAGATGAATTGATATGGATAACACTTTTAGCGGATTTGATAGTTCAATTATAAAAGGCCCGATGCCAGGCGAGGTGTTGCGGGAGGCGCGTCGTGCGCGCGATTTGTCGATGAAATATATTGCCAATCAGTTGCGTCTGAGTATCGATATAATCGATGCATTGGAAAATGATGATTATAAAAATCTGCCCGTTGCGGCGTTTGTGCAAGGTTATATAAGAAATTATGCGGCGCTGCTTGGATTGAATGCGGATCCGCTTATTACCCAGTATACTTTACGTAAGGAAGAAGAAACTACCTTTACAGCTAAAAAGAAGAGAAAACTTAAACAGGGAAAGTCATCTAAGAATCATGTTTTACCTGTGCGGATCTTTAGTTATGTCATTAGTTTGGGGCTTATCATTGCCGCAATGGCATTAATCTATAATTCCAAGCCAAAAGAGGATGAGGATATTCTACTTGCAGATGAGACCATTCAAGTAGCATCCAAAATATTATCAGCGAAAAAACATGGACCGATAAGCGTCGATGAGCTTGATTTTGTTGGCAGTGTTTCCAAGCTTGCCGTGAGTGCGGTCGCTACTAAAAAATCAGTAATCAAAGCTAACAAACTCGATACTTTATCGATAAAGTTTAATAAGTCGTCTTATATTGTTGTATTGGATGCTAATAACAAGCAATTGTTAAAGGAAAGAGGTGTTCAGGGTTATCGAGCCAAGGTCACTGGCAGGGCACCATTCCGGGTTAAGTTAAAGCAGCCTAAAAATATTATTGTTAAGTTAAACGGACGATTGGTTAAACACTTAAAAAGAAGTCACTCAAAAACCGGCCATAAAGGTGGGGCTAGAACAATCATTGTGCAAAAACAGCGTCCCCTTAGTAAAAATCCCCGGCTTAATGCCAAGGCAGACAATAGTAAACTGCGAAAGCGAAAACGCGCCAGGAACTAAACTTTTTTGCCAGAATTATCTGCAAGAATTATCTGATTTTGTAGATAGATTTAGACACAATCCCTGTTTCTGACTGTTAATTTACTGTATTCCAGATTAAACTACCTTTCGATCTGATAATATCCCGATTTCAATTATCGAAGGACTGGTTTTGGCTAATAAAATACGACAAGTTAAGGGCATGCCGCCGGTTTTGCCGGAGAGTACTCCAAATTGGCAGTATGTCGAAAGTAAGTTCCGTCATTTGTTGCAGAGCAGCGGTTATGCGGAAATTCGTATGCCGCTTTTAGAGCACACAGAATTATTTAAGCGCTCAATTGGCGAGGTGACGGATATTGTTGAAAAGGAAATGTATACGTTTGATGACTTAAACGGTAAAAGCTTGACCTTGAGACCAGAAGGCACAGCAGGTTGCGTGCGCACGGCGATTGATAACGGTTTATTGCATAATCAAAAACAGCGGCTATGGTATGCAGGCCCAATGTTTCGTCATGAAAATACGCAAGCGGGTCGTTATCGGCAATTTCACCAGATAGGCGTAGAGGCGTTTGGATTTGCTGATACCGATATCGAACTGGAACATCTGGTGCTGGTTTCCCGACTTTGGAAAGAATTAGGGTTAGCCAATATGACACTTGAATTAAATACGCTTGGAACCAGCGAAGAACGTTTACAATATAAAAAAATTCTGGTCGATTATTTTCAGCAACAGCAAGATTTGCTTGATGAAGACAGTATTCGCCGTCTTGGCAGTAATCCATTACGTATTCTTGATAGTAAAAATCCGCAGATGGCAGAATTAATTGGCAATGCCCCGGTTTTACTCGATCATCTGGGTGAAGAATCGACCGGTAAATTTAACCGTTTATTAGCGTTATTGGATAAGCTGCAGATCGCCTATACGGTCAATACGCGCTTGGTTAGAGGCTTGGATTATTACTGTCATACCGTTTATGAATGGACGACTAATGAGTTGGGTGCACAAAGTGCAGTTTGTGCAGGCGGTCGTTTTGATGGATTGGTGGAGCAACTAGGAGGTCGAGCAGGAACCGCTGTTGGCTTTGCCATGGGTATCGAGCGATTGATTATGTTGCTGGAAAAGCAAAATAGTTTACCTGAGCCTGAACGACCTGATATCTATCTGGTGATGCTTGGTGATCAAGCGCAAGAAACTGGATTTGTCATCGCAGAAACCTTGCGTGATGCGATCGCCAACATACGTGTGATAATAAATTGTGGCGGCGGCAATATGAAAGCTCAGATTAAACGTGCTGATAAAAGTGGTGCTGAACTAGCGTTGTTTTTGGGAGAAGATGAGGTCAACTCCGGGCAAATTAGTATAAAATACTTGCGAGAAGAGGGTAAACAGATCAAAATTGACCAGCAAAAATTGGTAGAATTTATACGCAAGCATATTTCCCAGCGAACTGGATAAATTAACCCCATACATGGCGCGTATAACCGGTTGATCAGCAGGCTGATTAGGCAACACAAAATAGCAAAATAGAGGTATTAAAGTGTCAGATTTAGATGAAGAGCGACTTGAGCAAATCAAGCTTTGGTGGAAAAAGAACAGTAAATCCCTGATAATGATTGTTACGGTTGGTTTATTGGCAGTTTTTGTCTATATGCAGTGGACCAGTTACAAGCTGGAACAGCGGGAACTGGCATCGAGGAGTTTCGATAACCTGGTTTTGGCATATTCCAAAGAATCAACAGCGGCGCTGAAAAAACCAGTGACTGTTAATAAAGGTGATACTAAAGATGATAGCAAAGGTGACAAAAAGCCTGAAAATAAAAAGTCAGTCGCAGAGTCAGCTTCTGAAAGATTAATTCGCGAACACAATAGCTCTCCGTTTGCGGTGGACAGTGCCTTGTTACTGGCAAAGATTAGAGTTGAAAAAAATGATTTAAAAGGAGCCATTGTACAACTGCAATGGGTGATCGCTAAAACTGCCGAGGGTTCATTCAGAGGCCAGCTTGCCAGATTACGCTTAGCCCGCGTCCTTCGAGATTCAGGACAATTGGATAAAGCGTTAAACACATTAGCGATTAAATATCCGGAAAAATTTAGCTTGTATTATAGTTATGTTAAAGGCACTATTTATGAGCAACAAAAAAAATGTGGTGATGCTAGGTCATCATATAAAAATTCGATAAAAATACTTTCAGTCAAAAATAAAAAATCACAGGCTGCGTCAAGTCGCGCGCAATTTAAACAACTAATAGAGCATCGATTGGAAAATGTTAAAAATTGTTAATATGAATAAAGCTAAAACAGTAAAATATATTTTGATCAACGCGGTGCTGGCGGTTTCAGTCCTGTTGTTTGTGTCGGGTTGTTCGAAGATGTTCAGGGGAAAAGATAATACCGAACCACCGGCAAAACTAGAAAAATTCAAGCCATTGATTAAAGTCATCAAGGTTTGGGAGCGTGATATCGGTGTTGGTACCCGCAAGCTGACATTGAGACTGAAACCGGTTATTCACGGCAAGCATGTTTTTGCGGCGGATTATAAAGGCCGGGTGACGGCGCTATCGCTAGATAATGGCAAAGTCGTCTGGAAATCCGACACCAAGAAACGGGTTTCCAGTGGCCCGGTGGTCAATCATAAAGTGGCCATAGTCGGAACCACCGACGGCGAAGTGATTGCGCTCGATACTAAAACCGGGAAACAGATCTGGGTTGCCAAGGCTACCAGTGAGGTACTGGCTACACCGGCGATTTCCGGCGATATTGTTGTTATCAGGTCGATTGATGGCCAAATTATCGGTCTGGAAATTGGCACTGGAAAACGACTATGGATTTACGGTAAACCGGCACCCGTATTGACGATTCGCGGTAACAGTGCGCCAATCGTTTCGTACGATAAAGTCTATGTTGGCTTTGATAACGGAAAAATTGTCAGTTTGCGTGCCGATAAGGGTAGCGTTAATTGGGAAAAAACCATTACCCTCATCAGTGGTCGCACTGAGTTGGAGCGTTTGGTCGATATTGATTCCGATCCTTTGATCTACGAGGATTCTTTATATGTTTCAGCATACCAGGGACGCTTGACTTCGATTAATACCAAGACTGGACAGGTACAGTGGAACCGGAAAATGTCATCAGTTAAGAGCCTGGCGGCTGACGCTAACAGTATTTTTGTAACCGATGAGAAGAGCCATATCTGGGCTATTGATCGAAATACTGGAGCACCCTTGTGGAAACAGGATGCGCTAACCGCGCGCTTGGTGACTGGCCCGACGGTGATGGGAAAATACATTGTTGTCGGTGATTTTGATGGCTATTTGCATTGGTTGTCGAAAAAAGACGGTAGTTTTGTTGCACGAAAACGAGCTGATGGGCGCGGTTATTTGGAAGCGCCGGTTTCTTACAAGAATTCGATTATTATTCTTGGCCGCGGTGGGGAGTTAGCGATGTTTCGAATTGGAAAATTGTCCAAATAAAGCTAGTCCGCATATTTTATAAATGATTCAGGTTTCTTTAAGTAGATTCCTCAGGATTATTTAAGTGTCTGATATACTCACAATTGCATTAATTGGCCGACCTAATGTTGGTAAGTCCACTCTATTTAATTACCTGACAGGGTCACGAGACGCACTGGTCGCTGATTTTCCAGGGCTGACTCGTGACCGAAAATACGGTCGTGCCGTGTCTGGTGATACCGCCTTTATTGTTATTGATACTGGTGGATTTATTATTGATGCAGAAGGGGTTGATAAACTGACTGGCGACCAGGCGTTTCAGGCAGTTGCTGAGGCTGATATTGTATTTTTTTTAGTTGATGGAAAAGCCGGATTAAATGTAGAGGATGAAGAAATTGCGGAAAAACTGCGTCGTCTTCACCGCCGTGTTTATTTACTTGTCAATAAAACTGATGGTCTCAACCCGGAACTGAGTTGTACCGAATTTTATTCGTTGGGTATTGGCAATCCTTACCCTATATCAGCGACCCAAGGTCGGAATATTCGCAAGCTACTGGAGACTTTATTAGAAGATATCCCTGAAAATCGGCCACCAGAAGAGTTGAGTTCGTCGGCAACAGGTGACACGGGTCGTGCCATTCGTATTGCCGTGATTGGGAAACCCAATGTCGGCAAGTCGACATTGATAAATAGAATTATAGGGGAAGAGCGATTAGTGGCATTCGATCAACCGGGTACTACGCGAGATACGGTTGAGATTGCCTTTTCAGTTGATAGCCAATCTTATACCCTGATCGATACGGCGGGAATACGAAGAAAAAGCAAAGTCATTAATACCGTCGAGAAATTTAGTGTTATTAAGGCAATCAAGGCGATTGAGCAGTGCCATGTTGTGATTTTACTTGTTGATGCCAGGGAAGGCTTGGCTGACCAGGATCTGGTCTTGCTGAGCTATATACTGGACGCTGGCCGCGCTTTATTGATAGCGATAAACAAGTGGGATGGACTGTCGTCTGAGCAGCGACAAGAGATCAGGGATACGCTCGATCGACGGCTAACGTTTATCGACTATGCCGATATACATTTTATCTCAGCATGGCATGGATCAGGTGTGGGCCACCTGTTTGAGTCCGTCAACCAGGCCTATCAATCGGCAATGGCGGATTTCAAAACGAATAAACTGACCGACCTGTTAATCCATGCCGTCAACGCCCATTCTCCTCCATTAGTGAGAGGCCGCAGAATCAAGCTTCGTTATGCTCATCAGGGCGGAAAAAACCCACCTATCATTATTATTCATGGAAATCAGGTAGATGCGGTGCCTGCAGCGTATACGCGATATTTGACCAATATGTTTCGTAACAAATTAAGGTTATCAGGCACCCCAGTAAGAGTTGAATACAAATCGGGAGATAATCCGTTTAAAGACAGAAAGAACATTTTAACAAAGCGTCAGAAAACACGGAAAAAAAGATTGATGAAATGGGTAAAACGTAGAAAAAAGTAGGTATACATGCAAATCAGCTAAAGACGTTGAGCTTCTAGATAAAAACAGGTGCTTTTTACCAAAAAATTTGATTTAATGGCATTAACCTGTTCACTTTTATTCACATATTGTTTATTATGTGATCAGGTTCAAAGTTTGCTTTGGCTCCACAAACTATTCTTATAACTAATGTAGGTAGTTGTAGCAAATTAATATAAATAAAAAATAAAAAAGTTTTGATTTTTCGTTATCCGGGGTAGAACAATTAACTGTAGAAATAAGGGTACTTTTGTGCCCGTTATAGGCATTGCTGCTATCAGGAAAATCAAGTAAAAATGAAATTTGTAGAACATTTTGAAAAAGAAAAACTAAGCTTTCATAATATTTCCAAGACCTGGCGTGGCATCATGCTGCAAACGGTCGCATTTGTTATGATTTTTGTTGTTTTGAATCAAATTAACTATTTCACCAAATCATTACCGCAATATGGTGTATACACATTTTATATTGGATTATTTTCTATCATTCCTTCTCTATTTCTGATTTTCCGTTATCAGAGTATTCGCTCAGCTATTTTAAAAACATTTAAAGTTAATCGTAACTTTGTTTTATTAGGCAAAGATGCGGAAAAATTGCGCCGATGTATGGTCAATGGATTTATTTTTGCAGACTTAACTTTGTTGAGTGGGGTCGCGCATTTAGTGGTAACAGGCAGTCTATTAGAAGCTTCATTTCTTTGGGGTATTACTCTAGCCTTATGTCTCTACTATAAACCTTGTGTTAACTATATTAATTGTGGCGCCAATAAATCCTCAGTGTCCTCTTCCAAGCAATAATTATTCAGGCAATTACTTCGTCGATTTATAGAATTTGGATTTAGTGTCCTTAGATTTTTTACGGCTTTTACTTGTTGGTTTTGTCATTGGATCAAGGTTAATGACCGGATCATCACCTAGCACTTTTTTAACGGGATACTTAGGATACATTTTTCTAAATTTGACAAACTCCACACGGGCAACATCGGCTTTGTCATGTTTATAAAGTTCATTGATATGTGCTAACCATTCGCTAGGCGAGTTCCGACTATGTCCATGTTTCTCGATATAGGCGTCTTTAGTGGTTTTTTTACGAGAATAGTCCTTAACAGGAACGGTTTTATCTTTCGGTGATTTGCGGGTTTCCTCACGATCAGATTTTGTTTGTGCAACCGCATCTTTTTCGCTATCGAGATCAGAATGATCACTAACCGGTTTCACCAGTAGAAAAACACCTATCGCCATTAATATAACCATGACCGATGAAGTGGCTGGTGTTAGCCAGTCATTGCCAAATAGCTGTGTGAGCCAGGTTTTGATACCGGGCTTGGAACCTTGCTTGCTCGCCGACTTTAATATCATCTTATCCAGTCGGGCCGGTGGTTCGAGATTCTTAGCATTTTCCTGGTATATTCGCGAAAGCTCCGAATCGCCTTGAAGGTACTTTTCCAGATCCTGATCAGACTGCTTGCTCATGGTTCACCTCGAAGGGCTACTTTAAGTTTTGATACTGCATACCTGAGCCGACTCTTGGCTGTTTCCACATTAACGCCGGTAACATTGGCTATTTCTGCTAATTTGAGTCCTGACTCTTCACGTAATAGAAACGCTTCGCGTTGAGCTTCGGGTAATAATGCAATCGATTTTTTTAATCTTTCTTTCTTTTCTTCTTTATCTATAATTTCTGTTGGGTTTTCAGCTTTGAGATCAGGGATTGACTCCTGGTCGGGACAGTCGTCGTCATCAAATGATGCCGGCACCCCTTTACTTTGCTTTCGGTAGTAATCGATTAGCTTGTTGTGAGCAAGACGATAAAGGTAGGTCGTAAATTTGGCCTGAACGGTATATCGTTCTCTTGCTCGAATCAGGTTTAACCAGATGTCTTGATATAGTTCCTCGGCAATGGCAGAATTACCACATTGCCGGTACAGGTATCGATATAAGCCACCTTTATGTCGCGTATAAAGAATTTCAAATGCGGTGGTGTCACCATCCGCATATCGCAGCATTAATTTTTCGTCAGCGTCTTCCATACAGCCGCAAAGGTTAATAAATAAATCCTTAAATTGGAAGAATAAACTTCTAAAAGTTAAAGAATAATTCGAGAATTGTGTAATTATACACCTGTTTAACGGGACTTGCGCTTGTTTTAGCATAATAGTTCGATATATCCGAGTAATATCCAATTTAACGTAAACCAGTCCAATAAAATCAGCTGATTCTTCGTCTAACCTTGTTATCAAGTAACAGCATATTTTTTGTTGGTTTGCCCGTGTTTTTTGCACGGGCGCTGTTCTCTTGATTAGTAACGCCTTGACAAACGAAAGGGGTTACTGTCTTCGGATTTTAATGATTGATATGTCGAGTGTATTTTTTCTTGATAAACAAGGCTGGATCGACGGAGGTTCGGTTTAAGTAGACAGACCAGTGAAGGTGGGGTCCTGTCGCGCGTCCGGTTTTCCCAACGGTACCTAGAGGTTGACCTTGCTTGAGTTTATCGCCAACACGGACATCGATAGAATTCAGGTGACAATATAATGTCATCAAACCCTGACCGTGATCAACAATGACCGTATTACCATTAAAAAAATAATCACCGGTATTAATGACGATGCCTTTTGCAGAGGCTTTAACCGGGGTGCCGAGAGGGGCGGCGATATCCATTCCACTGTGTGGTTTACGTGGCTGCTTGTTAAAATAACGGCGTGAACCATAGGTGCCAGTGAAGCGCCCGGTGACCGGTGGTTCGAAATACAGTTCTACCTTACGTTTTTTTTGCCAGTTTTTAAAGGCGGCTTTGATCGTTTTGATATCGTTAAGAATCCGCTTCATATCATTTTTATAGGGATTAACTTTTCGTTTGTTCTTAAGCGTGATGTACTGTGTTTTATATTTTTTGTATTTTACAAAAAATTCAATGCTCCTTCTTTTCTTGCGCTTATAAAAAATAGCAACAGATTGCGTACCGGGTTTAACGTATAACGGAATACCAACTACGGCAACCCACTGATCATCCTTTTTAAGGATCATGACCCGTTTTCCGCGATAGGAAGCTCTGACCGGTTTTTTATTTATCGGTAGTGGTAAAACCACAACGCCCCCAGGTACAGCGTTAATTTGTCTCATGACAGTTGCTTGTAAATTTAATGAAACCAGCCCTGCAAATACTAAGATTATCGAGCAAGAAATATTTTTTCTATTCATATATACACCTGACAGTTACCAGAATCACAATGTGATTGATCGCTGTTGTCTTATTGATTATAAATTGATTAAAGAAAATCTAGTTTACCGCAAAAAGCCTGTTATTTAACAGTTTTACTAACAGTGCAGATGATATTGCCATCAGATACGCGGGCAGCGATCTCGTCACCAGGCTTAACCTGTGCTGTTTTACTGATCAATGAGCGGTTTTTGCACGATGATAAAATAGAATATCCCCGGTCAAGTGTAGCTAATGGGCTAACGGAATCCAGTGTTCTGGAAAGAATTCCGAGAGAGTACCTACTCGACTCAAGGTTTTTAGACATCGCTGATTTTAATCGTGATGCAAGATTGGAAGTTTGCTTGAGGTAACTGGAAATCGTGGATACCGGGTTATTGCGTTTAAGGTCGGCAACGGTTTTTAAGAGGACCGTTGTGCGCAGTGTCAGTTGCATAGAAAACCGTTGTTTAAGGCGTATAGCCAGCTCGTCTATTCTTTGCGAATGTTGCTCCAGTCTACTGCTTGGATGTTGTTGTGCCAAGCGTTCGGACAGCCAGTTCATCTGGGTTTTTTGTTGGGTTAATTTATTAACGAGGGTTTTTTGCAGCCGTAAAAAATTGAGTTCGAGTCGCGATAAAATTTCATTCTGATCAGGGCTTATCGTCTCCGCAGCAACAGAGGGCGTCGGTGCGCGTACATCGGCGACCAGATCGGCAATGGTAAAATCTATTTCGTGGCCGATACCCGTCACAATAGGCAGTTTGCTCTTAAAAATTTCGCGAGCAAGTTGCTCGTTATTAAATGCCCAAAGATCTTCGATAGAACCACCGCCTCTCGCCAAAATCAGTAAGTCACACGTCTTTTGTTGGTTAGCCAGTTTGATCGCTTTAATGATGGCGATAGCGGCATCGTCACCCTGTACCAAGGTGGGATATATCGTTACCCCTAACGGCGGAAATCTTCGTTGTAAGACCGTTAGAATATCTTTAACCGCAGCGCCGGTTGGCGAGGTAATAATGCCGACGCGTTCGGGCAGGGGCGGCAGTGGTTTTTTGTGCGCGGGGTCGAATAAACCTTCGTTAGACAAGGTTAGTTTTAATGCTTCAAATGCTTGGCGTAATGCACCTTCGCCAGCCGGTTCAATCGACTGCGCGATTAGTTGAAAATCCCCGCGGGCTTCATAAAGACTGATTTTGGCCTGAATCAGTACTTTCTGTCCGTTTTCCGGGGTAAACGCCAATAGTCGGTTGCGGTTGCGAAACATTGCGCAGCGGATCTGTGCCGATGGGTCCTTGAGACTGAAATAGAGATGGCCGGAACCTGGCTTGACTAGATTGGATATTTCACCTTCAACCCAAATAATGCAAAACCGGGATTCCAGTAACAGCCGTGCTTCCGAGTTTAATCGCGAAACACTGTATATGTCTTTTTGCGCCAGATGAGTATTCAATTATTTGCTTTGTAGCCCGTAATTTAATGAAGAGCGATGCTGTTCCTTGCCCATTTTGATTTGTTCCAGTGCCTCTTTGGCGAGTTGCTCAGCTTTTTTATACTTTCCTTTGCGCCACAGTAGTTTAGCCGGTCCGATTTTTTCACTGTAGGTACTATCCCAGCTGAAACCCAGTTTATCAACTTCTTTGAAAGCTTCAACGGCGGTATTTATTGCCGTGGCAGAGCTTTGCTTGTCTGCTGCGAATATAGCAGGATTAAAAAGTATGGTAAGTAAGAATATCCCTAATAATTTCATATTTCAAATCTCCTGGTTTAGCCATATGATAGACAAATCTGGGTAAGCCCGAACAGGGCAGTTTTTAACTGAAGGCATTCGTTGCGCTCATATTATTGTAGTCGATTTGGTTGCTTGTACTTGTATTTGCCAATAATTGCACAAATTTGAACGACTTTTATCCAAATTAGTTAGCAAACTGGTTTACCTGGATTGCAACAGATTTTATAATCCGCTGTACTAAAATAATGCTACTACAAACTAACAACCTTGGGGCATACCTATATGCGAGTCGTGCAAGAAGCGCTCACTTTTGATGATGTTTTGTTATTACCGGCACATTCAACTATTTTGCCGAAAGAAGTTTCATTGAAAACACAACTGACACGTGAAATTTCATTAAGTATTCCACTGGTCTCGGCAGCCATGGATACCGTGACTGAAGCCCGGCTGGCGATTGCGCTGGCGCAGGAAGGCGGCCTGGGCATCGTTCATAAAAACCTGGATTTATCGATACAGGCAAATGAAGTTCTACGTGTGAAACGGTTTGAAAGCGGTGTGATCAAGGATCCGATTACCGTCGCGCCTGACACCAGTATCGGCGAGGTCATGAAAATAACCCGTTCAAACAGTATTTCCGGTGTCCCCGTCGTTGATGGGCTGAACCTGGTTGGCATTGTCACCAGCCGGGATTTGCGCTTTGAGACCCGAATGAATGAACCGGTCTCGAAAATAATGACACCAAAGGAGCATCTGGTTACCGTAAAAGAAGGGGCCAGTCGCGATGAAGTACAAAAACTGCTGCACAAACACCGAATTGAAAAAGTATTAGTGATTAACTCAAATTTTCATTTACGCGGCATGATCACTGTTAAGGATATTCAAAAATCGACCGACTATCCCAACGCCTGCAAGGATGAAAGTGGCAGTCTGCGTGTTGGCGCAGCCGTGGGTACCGGTGCTGGAACAGAAGAAAGAATAGAGGCATTAGTCAATGCCGGTGTTGATGTTATTGTCGTTGATACGGCGCATGGGCACTCACAAGGTGTTCTGGATCGCATCGCCTGGACCAAAAAGCACTATCCCCAACTGCAGGTGGTGGGTGGCAATATTGCCACGGGGGATGCGGCAAAAGATTTACTGAAAGCCGGTGTGGACGCAGTTAAGGTCGGTATTGGCCCTGGTTCTATTTGTACAACACGAATAGTCGCAGGCGTTGGTGTCCCGCAAATTACAGCGGTATCCAATGTTTGTAAAGCGCTGGAGGGTAGTGGGGTGCCAGTGATTGCTGATGGTGGTATACGCTTTTCGGGTGATATTGCCAAAGCCGTTGCCGCCGGTGCCCATGTCATCATGGTCGGTAGTCTGTTTGCCGGTACCGATGAGGCACCCGGAGAGGTAGAATTATTTCAGGGCAGATCCTATAAATCTTACCGGGGCATGGGTTCGATCGGGGCGATGAAGCAGGGTTCCAGCGATCGCTACTTTCAGGACAGCGCCGATGTCGAAAAGCTGGTTCCCGAAGGCATTGAAGGACGCGTACCTTATAAAGGCCCGTTAATGAATATAGCGCAACAATTGCTCGGCGGATTAAGGCAAAGTATGGGTTATGTCGGTTGCGCCGATATTGAGGAGATGCGCACAAAGCCCGAGTTTGTTCGAGTCACCTTTGCCGGCATGCGCGAAAGCCACGTTCATGATGTCACGATTACCAAAGAAGCGTCGTGATAGTCATTAATGTAATTTAGTCTACGACTCTGATCTATCTTGAATCCAGCATCAAACGATAGATTTGATTTAGAGTTTATCAAGAGAGCACGATAACGTGAAACCACTCTGCCAATTATTTAACGTAAATACGAGTAGCTATTATTACCGGATTAATAGGAAAGACAATATTAACCTGAAACGAGAGCGACTCAACTGGCCGTTGATATTCACACCGCGAGTCGTGGGTGGAGCCGGTACACGAACGATCGCAGAACAACTGACACAGCAAGGTGAAGTATTCTAACGAATAAGAGGGGGATGACAGTGTCCGCGGATACACCAAGTACTCCTTTGATTTTGTTAATCGATAGGTTAAAGTTAGTTAATGGTAAGTTCCGATACTATTGAAAAAGTAGAAGATATTCTTAATGTCAACCGCAAAAGATCAAATGAAACAAATACTTGAAGATCAGCCAGATGATAGCAGCTATGATGAGTTGTTAAAAGAACTGGCGTTCAAAAGAATGATCGACAGAGGGCTTGCAGATGTGGATTCTAAAAATACGATTAGTAATGAGGAGATGGATCGTAGAATTAAATCATGGCAAAAATAATATGGACTAGCGAAGCTAGCCAATGGTTAAAAGATATTTTTGATTATATTTCAGAGGACAATTACGAAGCGGCGAATAATGTGGTTAAGGGTATTTATAAGAAAGCACAAATATTAAAGGAATTTCCAGAAATAGGATATAAGTATAAGCATACGTCGGATAGAGCACTGATCGGCTGTTCAATAAACCTGGACTTTTGGGGATAGGGATTTTATTCTATACCCAAATCTGGACACGTTACCCACTGGGTTATTAGCATCTCCCCGTCTATCGTTGCTTACGTATTTGGTGGTATATCAGATAATTTTATTATTAAACTGATTATAGCAAGCATAATTAGAGCATAGAAACTATTTATAGTTTCCATTTTCTGATTTCTGCATATATAAAAACTATTACTGATATATACGTTAAGTTTCTTATTAACAAGAATCAAGCAGTTGAAAATATCTATCTCTACTCATTAACGCCGTCCGTAAGCAGGAAGTAATTACCCCTATAGAAACTGGATTATGAGCTGGGATTACAAGCGGCCGTGATATTCCGGGTTTTGTATAAGATCTGTGGCTACCTTTTGTCCGCGCATGTTTAAACCCATCTTTTAAAAACACACACTCTAACTTTTTCCAATTAACAGGTGTGATTTTGGGCATTTGCAACTAGGGAAATAGGTACGTCCATATAATGATTGCTATAATAACTGTCACTATATTCCGAAACAGAAAACCCGCATTCTTTTAATGATTTTTCGAAGGTCCCGGTTTCTATACATGTTTCGAAAAACAACTGAATAGCCTCTAATAAATTATTTTTCGCTTCTTCTTCCGTACTTCCTTGACTGCTTACGTTTAAATCTGGGCATGAGGATACATACAAATCTTCTTCCTTATCAATTTCATAAGCAAGTTTTAATGTGATACCTATATGGCGCATTTTACCTTTCTCCATAATACATTTAACGACAAAAAGAAAAAAAAGTTTAATTTATAAAAGCAAAGTTCTTTCCAAGACGCTAAAAATGCACTAAATTATTTTGAAACATAAATAATAAATCCCAGGTAATCAATACTAATAAAGTGTTTTTTTGTGACTAAATTTAACATATCCCCGACTGTCTGTAGGCACCCTACAAGAGTATATGTTACTTAGTAGCAGAATTCGACAAGTAGTTCCATATAATTAGACCACATATTAACGTTTAAAGTGCAAAGACTATGAGGGGGGAATCGTACATTCCAAAAATCTCTGACAGACCGTTTCAGAAAGCCTGAACCACTATAAATATGTACAGTATTAGTATGTATGGGATGTATTTTAACCGAAAATTGAATTAAACGGTATAGAGTCGGCTTATCTTGTTTATATTATTAAGTACACACTTTATTTACTGAAACTTAACACATTGTGTGTCCACTTTTTCTTTATAGTTTTATAATCTTGACTAGCATTAATCACTTTACTGAATCTTTCAATTAACTATCAAATTTTGAGATAAGTATATGTGGACGGAGCTACTTTATTTTCAAATATAATCGGCCATGTGGCATGGCCAATTGCGATTATTACTATAACCATTATATTAAGGAAGCCAATAAGTGTTTTAGCTAATCGTATAGAACAAGCAGATTTTAAAAATACAAAAATTATGCTTACTAAATCAGAAAAGTATGAAATTGAAGATAAAGCTGCTGAGTCATTTAGTGAAGAAGCTAATCAATTTTATAAAGATATAATTAAAAGTGCAATTGAGTTAGATGTTTTTGCTTTAACTTAAGTTTCAGTAGCTATTTCTCTATTTGTAATATGATAAACTCCTTTGAATAAATAATCGTTTACTATTTTTTGAAACCAAAAAGGAACTTGGCCCATATCACGCAGCAGTACCGAGCTTAAAATTTTATAAGTCTTGCAAATCGAAATAAACCTAGTCGGCCAAGATGCCAGTAACCAACTTGCCTGCCAAGTAAGCCAATAACGATGGGTCGTTGATAACTTCTTAGGGCATTTGTCGGTCTGAAGGCGGGAATTGGTTGAAAATCGAGTGAACACACAGAAAGAGTGAAGCAAAAGAGGAGAAAGTCAGTAAGGGTTCACCGTGATTAGGGGAAATAGAGCACTGATCGACTGTTCAATAAACCTGGACTTTTGGGGATAGGGATTTTATTCTACTTATACCCAGTTATGTCGGTTGCATCGATATTGAGGAGATGCGCACAAAACCGGAGTTTGTTCGAGTCACCTTTGCCGGCATGCGCGAAAGCCACGTTCATGATGTCACGATTACCAAAGAAGCGCCGAACTACCGGGTCGAAGTCGTCGTGATAGCCATTAATGTAATTTAGTCTATTATTCTGGAGAATTAAGCCAGCCGATGCGCCGCTTTTAGCGGCGTATTCTATTTCCCAGTCAGATTTTCAAATACTTAGTAAAAGGCGGATATGAACACAGCATTAGATACGCAAATTCACCAGGATCGAATTCTGGTCATAGATTTTGGCTCGCAATATACCCAACTGATTGCCCGTCGAATCCGCGAGGCAGGTGTTTATTGTGAAATTCACAGCTGTGAAATGACCTCTGAGCAGATTAAGGACTACGCACCCAAAGGCATTGTCTTGTCAGGAGGCCCTGAGTCTGTGACCGGTGACGAGTCGCTTGTGGTCACACCGGCAATATTTGATTTGGATATTCCTATTCTTGGAATATGTTATGGCATGCAAACCATGGCAGCACAACTCGGTGGACAGGTCGAGCCGTCAACGCACCGGGAGTTCGGCTATGCGCAAGTCAGAGCTCATGGGCACTGCCAACTATTAAAAGACATCGAGGATCACGCCAGTGCGGAAGGTTATGGTTTGCTTGATGTGTGGATGAGTCATGGCGACAAGGTCACGGGCTTACCGGATGGGTTTATCAAAATTGCCAGCACAGATACTGCGGCGATCGCCGGAATGGCTGACGAAGCCCGCCAGTTTTATGGTTTGCAATTTCATCCAGAAGTGACGCATACCCAGCAAGGGCAAAGAATTATCCAGCGTTTTGTAACGTCAATCTGTGGATGTGACGGATTGTGGACACCCGCGAATATTATTGATGAGAGTATTGCCCAGATTCGCGAGCAAGTCGGTGATGATAAAGTTTTGCTGGGATTGTCTGGTGGTGTCGATTCTTCCGTGGTTGCGGCGATGCTGAACAAAGCCATCGGTAAAAAACTGGTTTGTGTGTTTGTTGATAATGGCCTGTTAAGGTTAAACGAGGGCGACCAGGTCATGGCCACCTTCGCCGAAAATATGGGTATCAATGTTATCCGGGTTAATGCGGAAGACCGGTTTTTAAACGCGTTGCAAGGTGTTGATGACCCCGAGCAAAAAAGAAAAATAATCGGCAACACCTTTATCGAGGTGTTTGAGGAAAAAGCAGAAGCACTTGAAAATATCAAATGGTTGGCACAGGGTACGATTTATCCTGATGTCATTGAGTCAGCCGGTGCCAAGTCTGGAAAAGCGCACGTCATTAAATCGCATCATAATGTTGGCGGTCTGCCAGAGGATATGACGCTAAAACTGGTGGAGCCGCTGCGTGAATTGTTTAAAGACGAAGTCAGAAAACTGGGCTTAGAACTGGGATTGCCAAAAGACATGATTAACCGGCATCCATTTCCGGGTCCTGGTTTGGGTGTGCGTATCCTCGGTGAAGTAAAAAAGGAATATGCAGATATATTGCGGGGTGCGGATGCGATCTTTATTGACGAATTAAGAAAGAATAATTTGTATGATGCTGTTAGCCAGGCCTTTGCGGTCTTCTTGCCAGTCAAATCGGTCGGGGTTATGGGTGATGGCCGTCGTTATGATTATGTGGTGGCATTAAGAGCAGTGGAAACGGTGGATTTTATGACGGCCCGCTGGGCGCACCTTCCTTATGATGTTCTTGATATTATTTCCAGGCGCATTATCAATGAAACTCAAGGCATTTCCCGAGTTGCTTACGATATATCCGGTAAACCACCGGCGACGATTGAGTGGGAGTAAGATTACGGTGGCCGTACAAAGTATGTCAATGGACCGCTGGCAGTAGAAATACTATAATGCCAGGCCTGTATTACTTTAACGTGAGGTATGCCATGAAGCCGTTATCGGTAAAAATACCGGATGATTTATATGCTTTGCTAGAACAGAAGAGAGAGACTTCTGGAAAAAATCAGTCTGCCATTATTCGCATAGCATTAGAGGATTACTTGGTAAAAAGCGTGGCTGTAAAAACAGGATTAGTTGGTGAATTAGGGCAGGATTTGTGTGGCAGTATTAGTGCGCCGTCAGATTTATCAACAAATTCAAAGTATATGGACAATTATGGCTGCTAGCAAAGAGGTTTTTATTGTTGATACTGGACCCTTAGTTTCTTTTCTCAACAAGAATGAACCTTACCATGAATGGACAAAAAATCAATTCAACCAAATTTAACCGCCGCTTTTAACATGTGAATCTGTATTATCCGAAGTCTGTTTCTTAATAGGAAAAACAGGCAGTGATGCGTCAGTGGTTTTGGAATTTTTATCAAGAGGGATGATATCCATTGGACTGTCATTCAAGAAAGAATATGAATCAATTAAGCGATTGCTAAAAAAGTATGCGGATGTGCCGATGTCACTGGCAGATGGGGGTATTGTTCGTTTATCAGAAATTCATTGGACTAGTCATGTTATTACATTTGATAGTGATTTTAGAGTGTATCGTAGAAATGGCCGAAATGTTATTCCAGTTATCATGCCGCCTAATTGACGAGCAGTTACACAGAATTTCGTACAGCGCCCCTTTTGAGAATGTTTTTAAAATCTAAAACAAGAATTCTTGCGGGTGAAGGTATTAGAAATCGTAAGGGTTAGAATAACCGTTTTTACAGGTTTCACTTTGAGATTCTATAATGGAAGATTTGGAAAAAGACCTGGCTTATATGGGTAGTGCGTTGGCATTGGCACAAAAAGCGCAATCGATTGATGAAGTGCCAGTGGGCGCACTGGTCGTATTAGATGATGAAGTGATCGGCGAAGGTTGGAACCAGCCCATTCGTACTCACGATCCAACCGCGCACGCTGAATTAATGGCGATACGTCAGGCGGCAAATCATATTGGTAATTATCGATTGTTGGGTACGGTTATGTATGTCACCCTGGAACCTTGTTGTATGTGCGTTGGCGCGATGATACATGCGCGAATCAAGCGACTGGTCTACGCGGCTCCTGATTTAAAAACAGGTGCCGTTAGCAGTGCATTTAATTTATTATCCGCTAAATCGCATAATCACACCATTGAAGTAAGCGCGGGTGTCTTGGAAGTGGAGTGTAGTCAGATACTTTCGGAATTCTTCAGTCAACTACGTAAAAAACCCCGACGCTGTTAACAACAACCAGGGTAAGTCAGCTAGTGGCTTGCCGGTTGTTGGGTTTAACGCGTTTTTTTCTTTTGATTTTCCGTTTGCTTTTTTGCTTTGTCGTCGTCGCTTTGATTTCATTGCTGGCTTCGTTATTAGTTTTAACTGGATCCGGAGCAATCACCCGAGTATCGCCAGCAGATTTTTTGGTGGTTGTTTTTGCCACGCTATGTAGCGCTTGGTTTTGCTCATAGCGAACCAGTAAATCATAGAAGCGGCGAATATTTCTGACATAGATCACCGGTTCATATCCCCGGGCGTAGCCAAAGCGGGCTTTTTTGTACCATTTTGCTTTGGTCAGTAAGGGCAGAGCTTTGCGTACATCAATCCACCGATAAGGATCACCTTTGGTCTGGCGGACAATAATCTGCGCATCTACCAGGTGCAGACGCCCGACATTATAGGCGGCCAGTGCAAACCAGGTTCGGTCAGGGTCAGATACCTGAATGTTTATTTTCTTTTTCATGCGGTTAAAATACTTTGCGCCCCCGGCAATGCTTTGGAACGGATCGCGCCTGTTCTTGATACGCATTTGTCGCGCGGTGCCACGTGTTAACATCATTAGGCCACGTACACCCGTTGGGGATACGGCTTTCGGATTCCACAAGGACTCCTGATAACCAATCGCGGCGAGCAAGCGCCAATCCATGTTATACCGCTTGGCTTCTTTTTGGAATGCGCGCCGGTATTTTGGCAGGCGTTCTTTTATATGTTTATGGTAACTGGTAATCTGAAAATAATTAAACTGATCAATATGGCCGTAGTATCTTTCTTTTAACTGCGCCAGTTTGCCGGATTTTTTCATTTGTAGAAAAAATTTTTGGGCCTCATTATACAGCGAATTATCGTTGTCATTTCTAAATGCCCAGCCCAGGTTTTGCTTTACGATTTTTCCATTCTTGTCGTAGTTTTTTAGGTTGAAGGCGACACGCAGTTCCGGGTAGTAGCGTTGAATGGTAGCGACTTCGTTAGAATCGGCGATGGTATAGTCGAGATTTTTTCGCCAAACGTCATGCATTAGTTCTTCGGTTTCACTTTCCCGTGATTCTTCCCAGGATAGTGCAGGATATTTTTTCTTAATTTTGCGCAAGTGAGCCGAGTGTGCGCTACCGGACTTAATCCGCAGTTTGCCGGATAATCGATTAGTAAATGATTTTGGTTTGGGTTTACCTAATCGATAGACCAGTTGTTGGGTGATCTCCTGATAAATGCTACCGAATCTAATATTTTTTTGCGGCGAGTTGGTAATCGTTAACCCGGCTGCTGCAAGATGGGCTTTGCGGTTTTCTACCAGCGTTAGAATATCTTCGTGGCGCTCGGGAATGATAAACTTTAGACGTACGCCCAAGGAGCGGGCAAAACGGCTGGTCAATTCGTATTCAAGACCCATTTCTCCATACGGTCCATGAAAATAGGTGGTGGGTGACTGACGGGTTACAACAATCAGGTAACCATCCTGTTTTACCCGGTCGAGAGCGGTTACTGCTCGATCAGAACAGGCTGTGACCAGGGTTCCAAAGAGTCCCATTATTGCTAATTTAGTAATATTTGATAAATTTTTACACATATAATTGATATTGCGACGTCATCATTATCTAGACTATTTTTATGTATGCAAGTTTCATTGCTAATTTTAAAAATTAGTTAAAAATCATACATAGAATCTTGTGAGATGGCCAACTAATACAGTGGAAAATCTGTCTCTAATCTTAGTACACGTGCAATTGATTCTATTATATACAATCCTGTGGGGAAATATCCTGATTTATTATAATAAAATGGTAGATTAAAACTAGGAAGCCTATGGTTATTGCTTGGCTAATTTATAGCATGAGTTAACAAAACTAACAATTAGTAGTAATAACCTTTTTTTTACCGACCTTGTTTTTCTTCAGGATCGTGTATAATTAATTTCGGAAGCAAGCGATCCCTTCAAAAAATCTGGGTTGCTATATTGGTTTATTTATTGGAACTTTAAGGTTAACAAATGATAAAAAAAGGGACACATGGAGCTTACAGTTGGTTTCAGCTAAATAACGACTACTTAAGCTCGTTAATATTTGGCGTTCAAGAATTGGTGGTTGGCAAATATGTTGCCATCGTTGCTTACGATGGAGAGCCTTACCGTTTACGTTCTGATGAAATAAAGGCGGGTTGGCAACAAACCAATAGCGTTGCTCTCAGCCCTGTTGTACAGCGACCATTGGAGCTACCGGTTAACCAATTTGATGAATGGTATATCTTTCCACGACTGACGCCGTTTATGATTAAAGAGTCTTTTATTAATTATGGCGGTTTTTCGCTTTCCGATAAGAAAATGGATAATCCATTTCTTTCCAAGGCTTATCAGAAAAAATTAAACGAACATAGTGTTACCGGTAGTGCTAAGGAAGAGCGTTTTTGGAAACAATTGGAACTGGTGGAACCGGAAACTTATATTGCCGAAACCGACAAACTAATCATTGTTACCTCCAATCAGGATCTTGTTAAGCGCTTGGATCACTATTTTTCCAGTAAAGCGCTTAGTGTGACGGGTAAAAACAGGTTTAGTAACAAAATACGAGAAACCTTCCAAAACTTACCAAAAAAAATCTAACGGGTTTGTCTTGATTCGGCGTTACCTGTAGCCCGGACTTCGCGCAGCGAACGCCGGGAAAAAAGCATAACTATCCTAAATTCTACTTAAATCTTACAATCTTCGTCAGTGTTAATTTTCTGGCACATCTCACGGTGCCATGGTGACAATGTTCGCTCCCCGGCGTTCGCTACGCGAAGTCCGGGCTACGGGGTTATATAAAAAATTATTTTGGTAGTGCATTAGGATCTTGTGCTACCTATTTTAATCTTCCAGATCTGTGGGCCTGTTTGGTGTATTGATTCACCGTCAGGGGTTACCGCGACGGTGACGGGCATGTTTTCAACTTCAAATTCATATATTGCCTCCATACCCAGCTCGGGAAAGGCGATGATTTTTGCCGATTTAATGGCTTTGGAGACTAGATAGGCGGCACCACCGGTGGCAATCAGATAAACCGATTGATGTTTTTTAATGGCGGCTATTCCGCTCGGACCGCGTTCGGCTTTGCCAATCATACCTAAAAGACCAGTGGCACCCAGCAGGGTATCGGTGAACTTGTCCATTCGGGTGGCAGTGGTCGGCCCTGCAGGCCCCAGGACTTCGCCGGGTGCGGGGTCTACTGGTCCAACGTAATATATAAATCGGTTGTTAAAATCGAGTCCGGGTGGAAAGGCTTCGCCTTTTTTTATCATATCGGTTAGTTTTTTATGGACGGCGTCGCGACCCGTCAAAATTTTTCCTGAAATTAACAAGCTGTCACCGCTGCGCCATGACAATATATCTTTGCGTTTGATGTTATCGATATCAATTTTTGTTGATGTATTTTGTGTATCAAGATTAATATCGGGCCAACAGTCCGGGGCCGGGGGGACGAGTTTGGCCGGTCCCGAACCATCCAGTGTAAAATGTATATGCCGGGTTGCGGCGCAGTTAGGAATCAGTGCCACCGGTTTTGATGCGGCGTGGGTAGGGTAATCAAGTACCTTGACGTCAAGGACGGTTACCAGGCCGCCTAATCCTTGCGCGCCAATGCCGAGCTGGTTGATCCGTTCATATAAATCAATACGCAGTTTTTCGGCGGTTGTTTTTGCACCTGCCTGTATCAATGTTTGAATATTAATGGGTTCCAATAGCGATTGCTTGGCCATCAACATGGCTTTTTCTGCGGTACCACCGATACCGATTCCGATGATGCCGGGTGGGCACCAGCCAGCACCGAGTTTAGGAATGGTTTTCAAAACCCATTCAGCAACATCATCACTGGGGTTTAAAACGGTAAAGGTGGCTTTATTTTCAGAACCGCCACCTTTGGCGGCGACGATAACGGAAACCTGATTGCCGGGAACGATGCGCATGACGATGACCGCCGGTGTATTGTCGCCGGTATTCTTGCGTAATCCATCCGGGTCGGCAACGACAGACGCTCTGAGAGGATTTTCCTTGTGTGTGTAGGCGCGATGTACACCGGCGTTAATGGCGTCTTCTATCGAGGGATAGCTCTGATCCCAGCTGGTTTGCATTCCGACCTCGAGAAAGACATTGATGATGCCGGTATCCTGGCAGATCGGGCGTTTGCCATCGGCACACATTTTTGAATTAACCAGTATTTGTGCAATTGCATTTTTTGCCGCCACAGATTGCTCAGATTCATAGGCGCTGGTTAAGGCCTTAATAAAATCTTCTGAGTGATAATAAGAGATAAACTGCAATGCGTCGGCAATACTTTCGCTCAGATCGCTAAGCTTGATCATTGTCATGGGGTTCGGTCGCCTTAAATGCTTTACAATTTCATTCTAATGGAACAAATGCTTTAATTGAAGGTCAAAATCTGAAATCACGGGTGAATTTCAGTAATATTATTCCGCAGCTGTGTTGCAGGTGCGGCTCTTTGGGAGGAATTAATGAATAGATTAAAAATAGGCGTCTTATTATTAGCAATGGTATTGCTACCCGCTTGGTCTTTTGCCGACGATTTTCTTGAAAAAAGTCTGGGTGATTTTTCTGAGGAACTGGACCTGGCCAAAAGCAAAGGTAAAAAGGGCGTTTTAATATTTTTTGAGCAAGAGGGTTGCCCCTATTGTCACAAAATGAAGACCACTATATTTAATAAAAGTGATGTGCAAAAATATTTTAGCAAGCATTTTCTGGTTTTTTCCGTGGACATCAAGCGCCAGGAAGAGATCAAGGATTTTCAAGGGAAAGAGACAACACAAAAGCAGTTTTTCTATCGAATAAGCAATAATCGTGATGCCACGCCAGTCATGGCGTTTTTTGATTTGCAGGGAAAGATGGTGGTTCGCTATATTGGTGCGACCGCTGACGCTAAAGAGTTTATGATGCTCGGCGCCTATGCAGCGACTAAAGCCTATACCAAGAAACCTTTTTCCAAGTATAAAATTGAAAACAAGAATAACTTGTCGTCAAAATAAATAGTGCATTGACTGAAAATTATGTCGTTTAAACCGTGGCGTTAGGCGATTATTACGTTACTATTAGACATGGAGGTCGGGTATAAGGTCGTTACCCAAAATTTAGTATATGAATATATGTCAAAAATGCATTGTATCAGGCAAGGTTCAGGGTGTGTTTTATCGTGTTTCTGTACAGGAAGTATCGCTGGATAAAGGTGTCAACGGTTGGGCGAAAAATCTTCCAGACGGTAGCGTCGAAATAGTATTGTGCGGCGACAGCCAGGCGGTTGCTTATGTTGGTGAATGGTTATGGGCAGGCCCGCCTTATGCCGATGTTGTTAACGTTGTTTGCGAGCCACTGGATTATCAGCAGTTATCCGAATTTAAAATCAAATAGCAAACCGGTTGTTCAAAGCTTCTCTCGTAGAAAACTGATGATTTTATCCAGAGGAATGTCTGTCGTATTTTGATCCCGACGTCCTTTATATTCAATAATGTTATTATCCAGTCCTCTTTCAGCGATGACTATCCGATGCGGTATACCTATCAACTCCATGGTCGCAAACATGACCCCGGGTCGTTGTTGCGTGTTTTCGAATAAAACATCGATACCCGCGTTGAGGAGATCCTGGTATAAGGACTCGGCGGCCTTTCGTACCCGATGGGATTTGTGCATATTCAGTGGCAATAGTGCCACCTGAAACGGCGCGATGGTGTCAGGCCAGACGATACCATTATCATCATGGTTTTGTTCTATGGCAGCGGCGACGATACGGGTAATCCCGATGCCATAACATCCCATTGTCATATTGACAGATTTACCGGCTTCATTTAGTACAGTGGCTTTCATCTTGGAACTGTATTCTGTACCCAGCTGAAATATATGACCCACCTCGATACCGCGGGCGATAGACAGGGTGCCCTTGCCATCTGGACTGGGGTCGCCGGCGACCGCGTTACGGATATCGGCGACGATAGGAATTGAGACATCACGCTCCCAATTACAACCGGTGAAATGCTTGTCGATCTCATTGGCACCACAGACAAAATCGCTTAATTGGGCGGCAGCATGATCAACAATAAGCGTCAGTTTAAGATCGACAGGTCCAATAAAGCCGGGTGGGCAAGCGATCGCTTTTTGGATCTCTTCTGCGGATGCCAGCACTAATGGTTCGGCAATGTTATCAAGTTTTTGTGCCTTGATCAGATTAAGCGCGTGATCACCACGGAGTACCAGGGCAAACAGTTTTTGTTCGCTATCTTTTACGATAAGGGTTTTAACACACTGTTGTGGTTTTATTTTTAAAAATTTTGTGATTTGCTCGATACTATGTTGCTTTGGTGTCTCCACTTTAGTCAGGTCCATTTGACCTGCCTGGCGGTTTTTATTGGAGGGCAAAGCAGATGCCTGTTCAATATTGGCGGCATACTGACTTTGATCAGAAAAACAGATCGCGTCTTCACCGGAATCAGCAAGCACATGGAATTCATGTGACTGGCTGCCACCAATCGATCCCGAATCCGCTTCCACCGGTCTGAACTTTAGGCCAAGGCGGTTAAATATATTGGTATAGGCCAGGTGCATGCGCTCATAGGTTTCCTGCAATGAAGCATCCGTCAGGTGAAACGAGTAGGCATCTTTCATAATAAATTCGCGTGAGCGCATAACCCCAAAGCGGGGTCGAATCTCGTCGCGAAATTTTGTCTGTATCTGGTAAAAGGTAAGCGGCAACTGCTTATAGCTGCGTATTTCGTTGCGCACGATATCGGTGATGACTTCCTCGTGTGTCGGACCAAAGCAAAACTCGCGCTGATGACGGTCTTTTAACCTTAACAACTCCGGACCGTATTTATCCCAACGTTCGGACTCCAGCCATAACTCGGACGGTTGAATGGCTGGCATGAGTAATTCCTGGGCGTGTGCGGCATTCATTTCTTCGCGTACAATCGCTTCGACTTTTCGCACGATGCGTAAGCCCAGTGGCAGCCAACTGTAAACGCCAGAAGCCTGCTTGCGGATCATGCCACTGCGGAGCATGAGTTTATGGCTAATAATTTCCGCGTCGGCGGGAATTTCTTTTAATGTCGGGATTAAAAAATGACTGCGTAACATAGTTGTTTAATTTGTCTCGTTTAATAGTTAAAAGGTTTTGCTATCCCATCCCCACATAGGGCGTTCAGCGTTGGCAAACTCAATGTAGATGCGATCTGGATTAACACCAAGTTCGGTATTCACCAGTTGGCATAATGCGGCTGATAACATTGTTGTTTTATCGTCGGGTAAACCAATACTCTTCAGTTCCATATAGACCAGCGGTAATGATGTACCTGCAAACAGCATGGTCTTGCGGTCATCGATTGCCACCATAACATAGCGTTCGGGTTTACCTAATTGCTCGGCGACGACACGGGATGCCTTTGCTGACAGTTCGATTCCTTGCGCATTTTCGAGTGTACAATTAGTTTGAATTTTTAGGTAGGGCAATGGTCACTAATCCTGATTATCAATCGGACAGCTAGTTTCCCATAGTTTGAGATTTTTTGAAACCGTGAATAAGGATTCGTATAAACGTAATCAGGAGCAGTATTGATCCACCAGATCTTGTTGTGTCTTGATCAAGGTGCCGCGTTCATCATGAGTAACAACTGATACCTGGTCGCCATCCTTCTTTCGAACGATGTTATGTGGTTTTTTTAACAGGGCGATATTTTTCTGTGCAATTGCGCAACGCATGGTATTTTGCGCTTTTTGCTTGGCTTTTACACTCGTGGGTTTGCTGTCCTTTTTTACCGATTTTTGTTTACGGACGATCGGAGGAGAGCTATCTGCGCGGGTATCGGGTTCAGCGACCGCTTGGGCCTGGTATTGATCGGGCGGATACTGGCCATAATGCACCTGGTTATCTTTATCGGTCCATTTATACATTTCTGCTAGAACCGATTGATTAAACAGTAATAACCCTATTGAAAAAAGTGAGCAGGCAGTGATAAGTCTGAATAGTTTAGTGATAGTCATGTTTAGTGGTTGCAGATCCGATTTAGCCTTTCATATCTCTATTGCGGATAATCATTGCATAAACTTTAACTTTCTGGATTGATAATTGTCCCTATTTTAAATAGGCGTATCGATAAGCGATGAGAATTCCGGGCGTGGGTGCCTTAGCCTGAATTGATTCCGGCACATGTTGATAATTGTTAACAGCTAATTATTGGTATTAAAGTTCTCACCGGCGTTCAAAATCGTGTAGAATCCGATTCATTAAACCATATATTTTTTGGCATTTATTTATTTTATACTGAAATTAACTGTGTTAGGCAATGGCATCTAAAAACAAAGAAAAAGTAGAACTTACCGGGGCGGAGATTTTGGTTGCAGCACTTAAGTGTGAGGGCGTCAAGGAAATATTTGGATACCCAGGTGGTGCTGTATTACATATTTACGATGCGCTCTACCGGCAGAATGACATAAACCATATCATGGTTCGCCACGAGCAGGCTGCCACACATGCAGCCGATGGTTATGCGCGGGCTTCCGGAAAGCCAGGCGTTGTGCTGGTCACGTCAGGGCCGGGTGCTACCAATGCGGTAACCGGTATTGCAACGGCCTATATGGATTCGATTCCGATGGTAGTGATTACCGGTCAGGTTCCTACCAACTTAATTGGCGTTGATGCGTTTCAGGAAGTTGATGCAGTTGGCATTACCCGGCCCTGCGTTAAACATAATTTTTTGATAAAAAATGTAAAAGACCTGGCCTTGACGATTAAAAAAGCGTTTTACGTTGCCACCACCGGCAGGCCCGGACCGGTGGTTGTTGATATACCAAAAGATATCAC
>QILK01000231.1 GCA_003233345.1 Gammaproteobacteria bacterium
TGGTTTGCTAGATTTAAGTTGATTAGCGTTAATACTCGTCATATAATCCCCTGATTTTTCAAGAAAAATAGCTTATAAGCCCCTTGCGTTGATTAGCCGAGCTGATTTGTCAGTAGGTGATTGAAGTAAAAAGTAGTGGGTGGAAATATTCACTCCGGGACATGATACACTGGAGTAGTAACAAGGGTGCGTTGATGGAAAGTAATCGGCTAACAGTTTATATAAAGGATGGCTGCCATTTATGCGAAAACCTGATTGCAGAAATAGAACCTTACCAGAAAGAAATGAATTTGCTATTGGATATTATTAGTATTGAGAATGATCATAAATTATTAAGCTTATACGCAAGCAAGGTTCCTGTGTTAATGCTTGGTGATACTGAAATTTGCCATTATTTTTTTGATGTAAACGCACTACGAGATGCGCTTAGGTTGCCACCACAGTAAACTAGATGAAAAATACAAGAAACTTTTCAATCATTGCCCATATCGATCACGGTAAATCAACACTGGCGGATCGTTTTATTCAGATTTGTGGTGGACTTAGCGAGCGGGAAATGCAGGAACAGGTGCTCGATTCGATGGATATTGAGCGGGAACGTGGTATCACTATCAAAGCGCAAAGTGTGTCTCTGGATTATCACGCTAAAAATGGCGAAGTATATCAATTGAATTTTATTGACACGCCGGGTCATGTCGATTTTTCCTATGAGGTTTCAAGATCGCTGGCAGCGTGTGAAGGTGCGTTACTGGTTGTTGATGCCGCGCAAGGTGTTGAGGCGCAAAGTGTTGCGAATTGTTATACGGCACTTGATTTAAATCTTGAAGTGGTGCCGGTACTTAATAAAATTGATTTACCCTCTGCAGAACCTGAAAAAGTAGTCACCGAAATTGAAGAAATTATTGGTATTGAAGCGACAAATGCCGTACGCACCAGTGCAAAAACGGGCATCGGCATAGACGAGTTACTCGAAGAAATAATTGTTCGAATTCCAGCGCCCAGTGGCGACAAGAATAAACCACTCAAGGCGTTGATTATTGATTCATGGTTTGACAATTTTGTCGGTGTTATATCGTTAGTGCGAATAGTCGACGGGGTGCTGAACGTCAAGGACAAAATTAAGGTCATGTCGACTGGCAGAAATTTTCAGGCGGAAAAAATAGGTATTTTCACGCCTAAGCGAATAGAAAAAAAGGTTTTAGAGGCAGGGGACGTTGGTTTTGTTATCGCTGGGATTAAAGACATAGATGGCGCCCCGGTCGGGGATACCCTGACGTCGGTTAATCAACCGGCAGAATCAGCATTACCCGGTTTTCAAAAGGCGCAACCACGCGTGTTTGCAGGATTATTCCCTGTGGAAGGTGAAGATTATGATGCCTTTCGCGACGCGCTATCGAAGCTGCGTCTCAATGATGCGGCATTACATTTTGAACCAGAAACATCACAAGCCCTGGGATTTGGATTTCGATGCGGTTTTTTAGGTATGTTGCATATGGAAATTATTCAGGAGCGACTAGAACGCGAATATGATCTCGACCTGATTACGACCGCACCTACCGTGGTCTATCAAGTTAAGACCACTAAAAATAAAATTTTACATATTGAAAATCCAGCCAATCTGCCGCCTGTTAATGAGGTAGAAGAAATTCGTGAACCTATTATTACGGCTAATATACTGGTTCCACAAGATTATGTCGGCGCGGTGATTACCCTGTGTATCGAGAAACGCGGGATACAAAAAAATCTACAATATCTCGGCAACCAGGTTACGTTACAGTTTGCGCTACCACTTAGTGAAGTTGTACTCGATTTTTTTGACCGGTTAAAATCGGTCAGTCGTGGCTATGCCTCGTTTGACTATACGTTTGATTGTTTTAAGGCGGCCAAATTGATAAAACTGGATATATTAATTAACGGTGAACGGGTCGATGCACTGTCATTGATCGTGCATAAGCAATACAGTGTGCGACGTGGTCGAGATCTTGTGGAAAAAATGCGAGAGATCATACCGCGTCAGATGTTTGATGTTGCGATTCAGGCGGCGATTGGCAGCCAGATTATCTCCAGGTCGACAGTTAAAGCCTTGAGAAAGAATGTAACCGCAAAGTGTTATGGTGGTGATATTTCTAGAAAACGCAAATTATTGGAAAAGCAAAAGGCCGGTAAAAAACGCATGAAACAGGTCGGTAGAGTAGAGATTCCCCAGGAAGCTTTTTTGGCAGTACTGAAAGTAGATAAATAATACTAGGTCGTTAGTCGCATCGAAAAATTTTAAGGATTATTGTTATGTATTTTGATTTCCCAACAATTTTGTTTTTGGTTTCCATTGTCGCTTTGTTAGTCTGGCTAATGGATGCCTGTCTCTGGGAACCGGGAAGAGATAAAAGCAATCAGGAATTACGCGGGGAAAAAATAGACACAGAAAATAAAGATAAAAAGAGTGCTTTGGAAAAGCAATTAAAACGGGAACCGGTATTTGTCGATATCTGTAAAGCTTTTTTCCCGGTGATAGTCCTGGTATTATTGTTACGTTCGTTTGTGGCCGAACCTTTTCGAATTCCAAGCGGTTCAATGATTCCGACTTTATTAATCGGCGACTTTATACTGGTTAATAAATTTAGTTATGGTATTCGTATGCCAATCATTAACAAAGTGATGATCAAGACTGATGATCCAAAACCGGGTGAAGTGGCCGTGTTTCGCTTTCCTGATGAACCAACAACAAATTATATCAAGCGTATCGTCGGGGTTCCTGGTGACATAGTCGAGTTTAAGGACAAGAAACTTGTCATCAATGGAAAACCGTTACCTTATCAGGAAATGGGAATTTACAGTGATATCGGCGGCGGCCAGGACCCTCAAAATAGGGATCAGTTGTTGATTGAGGAGACGTTAGGTCTACACACTCATGCTACGGTATTGATAAGTCGGCAGGATACGCAATATTCCTGCATGGATAAGGCGAATAATCGCTTTGTCGTTAAAAAAGACGAATATTTTGTGATGGGCGATAATCGAGATAATAGTAACGATAGTCGTTACTGGTGTGGTGTGCCCAAAGAAAATCTGGTTGGCCGCGCTTTTGCCGTGTGGATGAATTGGGATCCAGTGGTTAACGTTCGCTGGAGTAGAATGTTCAAATCGATCAAGTGATCGCGAATACTAGACAATAACAAATTTTCGATAAACTGCTATAGTATTAAACATATAGAGGTTGAGTCTACGGGGAAATGTTATGGTTTCTGGGATTATAGGCGCTGGCAGGCAAAAAGGCATGACGGTCGGTGGTTGGGCGCTGGTACTGATGATAATTGGATTTTTTGGGTTGCTTTCCTTTGTTATGATTGATATACATTGGGAGAAGTTAAAGATTCGTTCGGCGGTTGAAATGTTAAAGCAGAAATTTAATAAGGAATCGGATGTATCTGATAAAAAGATAAAGATTACGTTCGATAAAAAATTAAGTACGGATTATATAGAGAGTAGCAGACGCGACGAACTTAAAAAACTAATGGTTTTTAAAAGAGATATCGGGGAGCTAAAAGTGATATTGAATTACGAAATACGACGTTCATTTTTAGCAGGCTATTTTATAAGCAAACGATTTAAACATGAGGTAAATATCAAGGTTAGATAATGGTTGATTATACCCGACTCTGTAAGCAACTGGGCTATAGTTTCAAGAATCAGAATATTATCAGGGAAGCGTTAACACATAGAAGTGTCTGCAAATCCAATAATGAACGACTGGAATATTTAGGCGACAGCATACTAAATTTTGTTATCGCGTCGGCGTTATTCAAGATGTTTCCAGACGCGAAAGAAGGTGAACTAAGTCGTATACGCTCTTATCTGGTTAAAGGAGACAGGCTAACTGAAATTGCGCAATCACTACAACTAGGTGGTTTCCTGGAATTGGGCCCGGGCGAACTTAAAAGTGGTGGGGCTAGGCGTGCGTCGATTCTGGAAGATGCGTTTGAAGCGTTGATCGGTGCTGTTTATCTGGATAGTGATATTATAGAGACCCACCGCGTTGTTATTGAACTCTACACCGAGCAGTTTAAATCCATCCCAAATTCAGATGATCTTAAAGATCCAAAAACACGCCTTCAGGAATATCTGCAAGCGCGAAAGTTACCTTTGCCTGAATATCACATCGAAGAAACCAGTGGCGAGCAACATAAAAAGAAATTTACCGTTTCGTGTAAAGTTGAAGGATTAGATGTCAATACATTCGGCGTTGCTGGTAGTCGGCGTAAAGCGGAACAGGAATCGGCAGAAAAAGCATTAGTGGTGCTAGGCAATGAATAAAAAATCTCGATGTGGTTTTATCGCACTGGTGGGCAGGCCGAACGTTGGTAAATCAACCTTGTTAAATAAACTGGTCGGTGAGAAAGTCAGTATTATATCACCAAAACCACAAACTACCCGCCACCAAATTATGGGTATCTGTACACAAGAATCCACTCAGGCGGTCTTTGTCGATACCCCGGGCATACACCAGTCAGGACAGAAAGCGATCAACCGTTATATGAACAAGGCAGCGCTTAGCGTTATTGGCGATGTTGATCTGGTTCTGTTTCTAATTGATATTACTAGGTGGACGCCGGAAGATGAGTATGTGTTTAACGAGATTATTAGGCGCAAAGCTAAAGTGATTATGATTGGCAATAAAATCGATAAAATAAAGCGGGAAAACGTACTGGAAAAAATGGCCAGTTTGATCGATAAAACCGGGTTGGAGGATATTGTACCAGTGTCTGCCACTAAGAACGATAACCTCGACTATCTCAAGCAGTTAATTTTTACCAGCTTACCTGAGTCGCCTTTCATGTTTCCAGAAGATCAGATAACTGATAAAAATGAAAGTTTTGTGATCGCTGAATTTATACGCGAGAAACTTTTTTGTTCGCTGCAGCAAGAGCTTCCTTATGCGCTAACGGTGCAAATAGAAAATATAGAGCGCGATAATAAGCTAGTCAGAATACATGCGATTATCTGGGTAGAGAAGGATAGTCAAAAAAACATTGTTATTGGTGCCAAGGGTAAGAACCTGAAGCGCGTTGGGCAGCTAGCCCGCAAAGATATAGAGGCCTTCCTGAAGCAGAAGGTCTATCTGAATTTGTGGGTCAAAACCAAAGATGGCTGGGCTAATAGTGAAAAAATGTTGCATTTACTCGGTTACGGCGAATAGTAGCCACTCAGCAGCATGAGTTACAAGCAAGTATTACAGACAGCGTATATCTTACACACGATACGCTATCGTGATTCAAGTTTGATCGTCGAGTTGTTGACCCGCGATCATGGACGGGTATCTTTAATTGCAAAAGGGGTGCGCCGGGAAAAATCAAGACAGCGGGCTTTCCTGCAATATTTCAAAAAGGTCAAAGTCTCGTGGCAGGGGAAAGGCGATCTATACACGCTGACACATGTTGAAGAATTTCCCTATAGTGTTAGTACTCATCCGAATCTTTCCGGGGAAGCGCTGTATTGCGGGTTTTATCTCAACGAGTTGTTAATAAAATTAATCGTTAAACATGACCCTGTTAGCGAATTGTTTGAACTCTATGATCAAACCCTGGTAAAAATGGGTACCGATAAAAGCCGTTCCCTGGTGCTGCGAATATTCGAAAAAAAATTGTTGCAATTGCTGGGCTATGGTTTAGCGTTGGAGTTTGAGGCAGATACAGGTAAAAAAGTTAAAGATAATAAACTCTATCGGTATATTATTGAAACCGGGCCGGTCAGCAGTCATAATCACGAATTATTGTCTGATGTATTGATACACGGTAGCAGCATGATCGCGCTGGTTAATGAACAGATCAACGATAAACGCAGTTTGCGTGAATGCCGAAACCTGATGCGCAGGGTAATTGATTTTTACCTTGGAAACAAAAAGATCAAGAGTCGTGATTTATTAGTGAATGAATACTAAAAGTTACTGTTGACCTGTTAACAGTGACAGTGCAGGAAAAATAATCAATGAATAGTGTTTTAAATAGTCAATCCAAACAAATATTACTCGGTGTCAATATCGACCATGTAGCGACCTTGCGTCAGTCGCGGGGTACGCGTTATCCCGAGCCGGTTACCGCTGCGGCCATCGCCGAACAGGCAGGGGCAGATTCAATAACGGTTCATTTAAGAGAGGATCGGCGACACATTCAAGAACGGGATGTGGAGATGCTAATGGATATTGTTAACACTAAAATTAATCTGGAAATGGCGGTTACTGACGTAATGATTGACTATGCTATAAAGACAGGCCCCGCTGATTGCTGTCTGGTACCTGAACGCCGCGAAGAGTTAACCACAGAAGGTGGCCTGGATGTTGTATCAAATAAGGGCAAGATTAAGAAAGCGTGTGAACGATTGACCGATGCCGGTATCCGTGTTTCATTGTTTATCGATGCTGATCCGGCACAAATTAATTGTGCGGCTGAAGTGGGTGCGCCAGTTATCGAAATACATACGGGCCATTTTGCTGATGCAAAAGATAATAAAGCTCAACAGAGGGAGCTTACAAAAATTGTCCAGGGTGTTGAGTTAGGTAAAAATATCGGTTTATGTATCAATGCTGGCCACGGCCTCCATTATCATAATGTACGCCAAATAGCCGCAATTGATGATATTGTTGAGTTGAATATAGGCCATGCAATTGTTGCCGAAGCGGTGCTCATTGGGTTGGCGCATGCAGTTCGGGAGATGAAAAAGCTGATGATAGACGCAAGAATAGCAGGTTGGTAGGCGATGCTACCGCTTGCAAACATAAACTGGGCAGACTGGCATGTGCCGCTGGCAGAGGATACGTATACCTTGCAAGAAGTCATTAGCAGCGCAACCTCCGTTGCGGCCACCCAGGATGAAGTCCCGCTAATTATAAAGCTGATCGAAAATCCAAACTTTTCAATTCCGGGTGTTACCTTATTCAATGGGGCAGTTGATTTGCATGATCATGATTGCATTCATGCTATTTTAGGGCGTGGATTATTGCCCAAAGACGAAGCGTTCACGATTGGTTTTACCATGGGGAGCACCAATCGTGTGACTTCTTCTGAGATTAGATTATATGCGTTTGCCGCTAAATTTTTATACCCAGGACCGTACAAGTTTGATGATGATGATATAGCCGTATTCAAAGATGCGGTACATTTGGGTTTTGTATCCGATTGCTTGCCGTTAAACAAGATTGATTTTAAGAATTTTTATCACTTGTCTTTGGGCGAAGTCAGACAAGCAATTAGTTTGGAAGTCGATTTACTGCTGGCTTATTATCGAATTGAAAAAAAACGTTATCGACAGTCCCGGGAGAGTCAACGATTAATATAAGTGTCTTCGTTATGCTATACTGTTTAAAATTCGGGAACGTACAACCCAGGTACTAATAAAGTCATCGTCATGCAAAAAAATTACATGAGTAAATTGATACTGCTTGTTATTGTTCTAACGGCGCAACAGGCACTGGCAGATAAAACTAGCGGTTTAAAGTGGATTACATTAGAAAAAGGATTGCAATTTGGTGAATTCAAGGCCAAATCCGAGTCCGTACTCGGTGACTCGATAGTAAGAATTTTACGGATTAACCCAAAATATTTTTCGTTTCATCTGGCTAATGCTTCAGCAAAAGGCGAAGGTGTCAATTTAAGCGTTAGGCAATGGGCAAAAAAATATAAATTTGTCGCCTCTATTAATGCCAGTATGTATCAACGTGATCATCTAAGAAGTATTTCATTTATGCGCTCTGGAGCACATGTTAACAATCCAAGGCTCAGTCGGCACAAAACCATTCTGGCATTTAATCCCATTAAAAGTGATGATGGAAAAGTCAAACTATTTGACCGCGAATGCGATAGTATCAAACAAATGAAACAGGATTTTCATGTGTTAGTGCAAAGTATTCGTATGATCTCGTGCACTGGCAAAAACGTATGGAAACAGCAGAAGGGAAAATGGAGTACTGCGGCGATTGCTGCTGATAAAGACGGTAATATTCTTTTTATCCATGTCAGGGCTTTATATACCACCCACGATTTGATTAATATTCTTATTGCTTTGCCGATTAATATACGCTCCGCTATGTATGTAGAAGGTGGCCCTCAAGCACAACTGTTTATTAGAGGAGGTGAGGATAAGGAATTCAACTTATTGGGTCGGTATCGCCTTAGGTTAAGTCAGAATATTATTACCAAGTATGGATGGCCGGTACCCAATGTCATTGGTATAAAAAAACGCTGATAAAAAACCTCTATTTTACAGCTAGTTGCAATAGTATTTTATAAGCCATTGATTTTAAAAATATTTAGATGGTTGATAATCTAATCCCGAACGATACAATTCATACTTAAATATAAACTAAAAATATAATAACCCTAATAAATTAGCTTACATATACTTGATAAATGCCTAATAAATTGAGAATAAGTTCAAAATTTAGACATTTATAAGCATTAACATTAATAAATACTGTTACGCTTAAGGCTATATTGTTACGGAAGCAATTATCTTACCTCACCAGCTGATTGGTCTATTGGCAACAAGCAATAACCACCTTCGACTTGTGTAATAATTTTTAAAAAATCTCTATAACCGCTTGTATTTAATAAAAAAGATAAGTAAGTTTATTCAGGATGCTGTTTTTAAAAAACATTAGCAGATTATGCTAATTGTGGTTTAGTTGTTGCAAATGACACGAAGACAATTGGGTTTTCGTTTCTCAGGAGCCAAGTATGCAAAATGCCTCAGTACTGCCAGAAGTGCTTTTAATCGTACCGAATTCCCAAACCCTGTCACTATTAGTTTGGGTGATAATTTCTATTGTAATACTCTATCTGGCACGCTATCCGGCACATAACGCTATCATGTCAATATTCAATGCCTTTTATTCTGGTTTTAGAATGGCGTCAAGATCTTTTATGATAATGGCTCAACGCATGAGCAAACGCAATCGCGAAATACTGATCGCAGCAGGCCACGAAACCGCAGAACGAAAGCTGGAAAAAGAATTTTTACGGATGGACACAGCCGTTAAACGTGATCTTGGAAACTATCCAAGTTTGCACCGCGAAGTTCAGGAACGGATGAATCAATTGGAAGCGGACTATCGCAGTAGTACCGAGGAGCAACCGCCCAATGTCGATGGCTGGGAAAAAGCGATTGTCGCTGTTGCTAAAATACCGTCAAAAAGTAGCACAATGGTTGCTGATGTGCTCGGTGATATTAATGATTCGTTTAATAGCAACCATCAGGATGTTGTTAAAGAATATCGAAAAATTAACAAAGAGCGTCATAAAATACTCGGTCGTATGATTCCGACGGTCAGAAGTTTAAGTGTGTCCATGGATGAGATGAACAAAAACATAAAGGAACTGACAGTCCGTGCCAAGGAAGTTGGCAAGTATATGGATGAATTTTCGGAAATGCGATCCCAAAGCGATAAGGCTGAAAGCCTGGCTGCCTCAACGTCATTAAATCAATTTTTGATTTCTGGACTAATATTGGCCATAGCGATCGCGGGTGCAGTTGCAAACTTTGGTTTGATTAAAGGCGCAATGAGTGACATGGTCGGTGCCAATGAGATGGCAATCGGCGGCATTCGTACGTCAGTCGTCGCATCGATGGTGATTATTATGATCGAGCTTTCCATGGGCTTGTTTTTGATGGAATTGCTACGAATTACCCATTTATTCCCCGGCATTGGTTCAATGGACGACTCGATGCGAAAAAAACTTGCCTGGTTAGCTTTTATTATCTTAACGACCTTTGCCTGCCTTGAGGCGGCACTGGGGATTTTGCGTGAAGTCAAGGCAACCAACCGTGAAGCCGTGGACGCCGCTATCACCGGAACAAAACTGGCATTGAGTGCGATTGCAGACAGCTCTTTCGAGCGAAAGTTAAATATGGTGCTAAGTTTTGTGTTACCGTTTGCGTTGGTCTTTGTGGCGATACCATTGGAATATTTTGTTCATTCTTCATTGATTGCGATGCGGACAATTTGGGTGGCGCTATTGCGACTTATTGGATTTGTACTACGATTGATAGGCAATATATTTCGTCATATAGGAAAAATACTGGTACATGCATACGATCTCATTATCATTGTGCCTTTGTGGCTAGAATATAGGCTGACGAGTAAAGAAAAGAGAAACGCAAAAGGCAAGGTAGGAATGTTTTCATGAAAAGACTGTTAGCAGGTGGTTTTCTAGCAAGCTTAATATTAACCCAACTGGTATCGTGCTCAGATTCGAAAGGGTATTTGCGCGCGATTTATATGTTGGTGGATACCTCAGGTACTTATGTACGTGAAATTCAGCAAGCGAACCGTATTATAAAGGCGATTGTGGTGCGAATGCAGCCAGGCGATTCTTTTACGCTTGCCAGAATCGATAGCGATAGTTTTAGCGAGAAAGATATTATCATTAATGTTACATTGGACATGCGTTCCTCAAAGGCCAATAGACAAAGAATCGCGCTGATAAAGGATGTAAACAAGTTTATTAAAAATGTAAAAAGTAGCCGCTATACTGACATTACCGGCGGTGTCTTACAGGCATTGGAATACCTTGGGCGATCCGATGCGGCCAATAAAAGCATTATTATTTTTTCCGACATGAAAGAAGATCTAAAAAAAGGTCAGATTCGAAATATTCCGATGAATTTTGCCGATATTAATGTCGTTTCTGTTAACGTCACCAAACTGAAATCGGACAGTCGAGATCCGAGAAAGTATTTTAAGCGTTTAGACAAGTGGAAAAAACGGGTCAAAAAAGACGGTGGTGAATGGCGTGTTATTGATGCTAACAACTTCCGAAAAATAGTTAGTACTGTTATGAATTAGTTAGCGATAAATGATGACCAGGATGGTTATCGCGGTGTTTACGGGATTGACGATACGCGCCAGGCCTTTCTGCATTGCTATTATCGTCCCAGCGCCCTAAAATAGTTTAAATTCAGAAAAATAATCGGGCTTAAAATGAATCGCCGACTAATACTAATATTGATTATCGTTATGTTAAATGCTTGCAGTAATTCCTCCGAATCTGTTGTGGATAAGAAACAAAGTGAAAGAGCATTAAGGTGCGAAAAAGCTTATCAGAAAGTACAAATCATTCTACAAGGGAAGATTAATTCACAAGCAGATAGGCAGATTAAGAAGCGGTTTGTTCTGTCATATCAGCGTTTAAAGAAATTAAAACACCGTTTTATCAAGCGCTGTATCGCCAAAGACGAGCAATCATTGCAAACTTTTGAGCGCATTTTGGGTAACCGTGAAAAATTATTGCAGTAATTATATGGTTTTTTGCTTCCAAGGCTTTTTATTTTAATTTACGAATATCGATCGCAAACCCTGTTTTGAGCATCTTGTCCTAAAATTTCCCCCCAATCTGTCGATAAACTCATTGTAGAAACTCGTTTACACGTCGTGTACTAAATAGATGAATAACGTTGGGTTGAATTAAGCCAGTAATGAACAGGGAAAAACTCATATTATTATGTGCGATACTTGCGACGCTGTTTGCCAGCAGCGCCTTCACCGAGGTGTATAAATGTCGGCAACCAAGTGGTCTATATAGCTACCAGGATTCAGTGTGTAAGGGCGGAGCCAGGGAACATCGATATTTTCGACGCGAAACCCAGCCAATAAATTTACCGGCCATTTATAAATCCAGTTATAACACCTCGAGTGATTTTAACGGACTGAGTCCGGCAAAAGTCGCCAATTCGCGCTGTCTCAAACTATGCTACAAACACGCCATGGCTTGTGGTTTGCAATGTGCGGATCAGTACCAGAATATGAGTCGTGCCCAGCCCTGCTTTAACCAATGCCGCCGAGGCACTGGTACGTGTGTTGAACTGTGCACTTATTGACAAATATCAAAAAAAATATCACTAGCAGATGACAGACCTTCATTGAATTTTTCAATGTGTCTCGAAGCAAGTAGCCCGGACTTCGCGCAGCGAACGCCGGGAGAACGAACATCCTATTTCCCGTTGTTTTAGTCAGTTACCAACTACCTTGCGCATACGCCTGTTTTAATTGAATTTCAAACCCTATTCTTTCCCCGGCGTTCGCTGCGCGAAGTCCGGGCTACGGATTCGAAATTTAGTTAGCAGAATATGATAAACTGATGGCGATAGTTTAATTAGTAAACAGGTAACTAGCCCGCATGCCAAACGTTAATCTGAGTTTGTCAGAGATCAATATTTATCCGATTAAATCCTTAAGAGGTATTAGTAAACAGTCAGCTACTATCAATAGAACCGGGTTTCAATATGATCGCTCCTGGATGTTGGTGGATGCAGACGGGAAATTTATTACCCAGAGACAATATTCTAAACTCGCGCTAGTGGATGTCGACATTACCGCGAAGCAAATTAGTTTGCATGCACCTGGGCAGACCGGGCTGATAGTCTCCAACGCGGTTGGAAAAAAACTAATGGATGTCCAAATATGGTCAGACCAGTGTAAAGCCAGTGTGGCAACTAACGAGGCCAACGAATGGTTTAGCGAGTATTTATCGATACGTTGCTTGCTGGTGACGATGGCCAACAACTATCAACGGGCGGTCAATCCAGATTACCGCTCTTCAAGTAACGATATTGTTAGTTTTGCCGATGGTTATCCTTTTTTGCTAATAACCGAAGCATCTCTGGCAGCGCTAAACAGGCGGATGCAGGAAGAGGGTAGTCCAGCAGTACCGATGAAGCGGTTTCGACCCAACCTGGTCGTTAAAGGGGCCGATGCGCATGACGAAGATCGATGGAAAAAAATAAAAATTGGTGATTGTGTTTTTGACGTCGTCAAGCCGTGTTCGCGGTGTATCATACCAACCATTAACACTGATACCGGCGACAAAGCCAAAGAACCAATGAAAACGTTGTTAACTTATCGTAAAAAGGACAAAAAAGTTTATTTTGGGCAAAATTTAATTCAAGAGTACCAGCCTGACTTAAGCTTATCAGTCGGCGATACGGTTAAAATCATTTGTTAATAGAAAAACGGTACTGATTTTTTTCAAACAAAATTTCCTGGTCGCTAAAATTAATAATCAGCCTGTGTTTGTTATCTACTTGCGGGTGCGTAGCAGTGGTTTTTTGTGCGGTTGCCAGCACTGGCCTTGGTATAATCTTTGTGGCCCCATAAAGGTCAATATGACCGTTTTTTAACTTATATTGGAATGGTATGGCGGTAGGGTTGGGGCGGGCACCGCGTATAAAGTTAAACGCGTGTCTGGCAGTCCAGATAGCATCGACTAAATAGTCTTTTTGCAGTGGAAACGACTGGTAGCTTTCCGTTTTTTCATAAGTGGATATCGGCGTCACCGGGTGATGCCTGGCGATGTTTTCACGTAGATCACAGACCATGCCGGCACCGAGTCTGGCGATGATAGTTTCAATCTGATGATACGAGCTACCATTGGAAAATTTAAAATCTGTTTGCGCGACCAGTAAACCACTATCAAATTTGTCGGTGAGTGTATGCAAGCTGACGCCCAACACCTGCAGTCCCGCGCGTAGCTGCCAAAAGAGTGGCGTTGGTCCTTTAAACAGTGGTAATCGGGAAGGATGCAGGTTATAACCGTGATGGTTTATTTTTGCGACCGGGCTACTGGGTATCTTTACCGGGCAGCATATCGATAATAATAAATCTATTTGGTAATCATCGATAAGTTTAGAGAGTGTCACCTCAAAATCGTCCACAGAATGGGTTTTAATCATTTTTATGTTGTGCTCAAAACACAGTGTTGTCACGCTGTGATCGCCAGGGACAATAATGGTTTCGGATAATGGGTGCGGGTCCTCAAAGCAGGGTTGTATAAACTGGCAGAGTAAAACCAGATCAGGCAATGGCTTTTTATGTGCAATCAGTGATTGAATAAATTGATAGGGTAAAGAGGCATTGGTGGTAATTAACAGTAATCTTGCATCCATGGGAACGCCTAGTACTCTGCCCAATTAATTTTTTTACACATAGTATGCTTGTCCTCAAAAGTAGCCCGGACTTCGCGCAGCGAACGCCGGGAAAAAGAATAACCATCTTAAATTCAATTTAACTCCAGCGGCTAGCGTTAGTTTTCTGACGCATCTTTTGCTTATTTTGCTATGGTAACAATGTTGTTCCCCGGCGTTCGCTGCGCGAAGTCCGGGCTACTTGCAACATTTAATTGGGCAGATTATTCGGCTTGTTTCGATTCACAGGGTTGACAAGCCGAATTCATGGCACCACTATCATTTAGTTCTTCAAGAAACCCCAGCGATTGCATATTCTCCATGCGTTGCACATATAATATTCCATCGAGATGATCGACTTCATGTTGAACGACGCGGGCGTGAAAATCAGAAACGGTGCGATCGATTGGATTTCCGTATGGATCAAAACCCTGATAACGGATAGACGTATCCCGTTCGACTAAACCTCGAAGACCAGGCACACTTAAGCAGCCTTCCCAGCCGGTGTCTTTTTCTTGGCCGACAGGCGTTATCGTAGGGTTTATTAGCACTGTTTCTGGTACCGATTCTGCGTCCGGATAGCGTGGATTACTTTCCACTGAAAATATAACCACTCTTAACGGGACTGCGATTTGGATGGCAGCAAGACCGGCACCCTCTTCAGCGAGCATCGTGTCCTTCATATCCTCGATCAGTGACCATAAAGAAGCGCTATCAAATTCTGTAACGGGTTTGGAAATTTCTTTTAGCAGTGGGTTACCCATGCGAATGACTGGTTTAATGGCCATAGTCTGTGTCCTATACAAAAAAGCTTACGATCAGCCCGATTAGGCCGCCAAATACGCCGCCCCAAACAACGAGCCAACCCAGGTGTTTTTTGATCATGGCCTGGGTAATCTCTTTAACAAGTTCGGGGGTCATTTCTTGCAGTCGGTGGGTGACAATATCTTCGATATCTTTATACATTTCTTTTTTAAAATCGCTGGCAAAAATGCTATCGCTAACCGCCGACTGAAACTTACTCGAATTTGCCAATTCCATTAATGCTTCTTTTATTTTATCCGAAAACGGTTCTCGCAGTGGGTTTAAAACCGACAGGCCACCGATTAACCCGAGCATCCCCCCCAACGAAGATTGCTGGATCGCCTCAAGCAGTTTATCGAATAACTTGTCGTAGTTGAGTTTATCGATAAAGGGCTTGAAGTCGATCTTGTGTGAATGTTGCTTTAACTTTGCGGTAATAAATCGATTAACGTTGTCCGGGTTGAAAAACTGCTTCATGATCAAATCACGGATCGCGCTGCGAAATTCCTCGAATTGATTGGGAATGACACCCGAGCCATATAAAAAGGGTACTTTTTCGAAAAGCATGTGCACTGCCAGCCAATTGGTTATTGCGCCAGAAAATGCAAATAACCCCGTATGCAGCAGATAAGAAGGCCATAAGGGTGAAATAAATCCTAATATAATCAATAAAATAGAAGCTAAAGTTGTAGCAATACTTTTATCAAGCCAGTTTATGTTCAATTTCCGGTTACCTGTTTCAATTGGGTAAATATAACGATTATTAAGTGTCTATTGTTAATAGCATGGCATTATAATCATAAGCAGCGAAATTTTCTAACTCTATGAAAGGTTTGTACTTAGCATGTCCGTTAATCAATATTGGATCGAACGTTGGGAAGAGAGCCAGATTGGCTTCCATTTACCGGAAACCCACCCGGGTCTTCTACGCTGGTTTAGTGATAGCCAGGTGCTTGAGCAAAGCAAGGTTTTTGTGCCTCTTTGTGGTAAATCACTAGATATGATTTGGCTGCTGCAACAAGGTTGCCAGGTGATCGGTGTTGAGGTCAGTCAGTTGGCTGTTGACGCATTTATGCAGGAGCAAACGCTTAGTCCCAAGAAAATGCTTCTACCAGATTTTAGTCTCTGGCGTGTCGACAAGCTGCAAATTTATTGTGGCGATTTTTTCCGCTTAAGTGCTAATGCGCTTTCTGGTGTCTCCGATGTTTATGATCGCGCGGCATTGGTGGCGCTCGATAAACCGTTACGCCAACAGTATATCGAGCATTTATTAACAATTATTCCAGAAAATTGTAATATTTTTTTAATCACGGTCGATTATGATCCGAGCGAAATGTCAGGACCACCGTTTGCGGTTCCTGATACCGAAGTGCATGAGTATTTTAGCAGCGATTTTATCATTAATAAACTTAGCGAGGAAAATGTTTTGGCTGCACATCAACATTTTGCTGACAAAGGCTTGTCATCGCTGATAGAAAGGATTTACCGTTTATCACCTATCAGCGACCACGATGATCATTCATGTTGACATGGATGCGTTTTACGCGTCGATTGAAATAAGAGATAACCCGGCCTTGGAAAATCTCCCAGTGGTTGTCGGGGGATCGGTCAAGCATCGAGGTGTGGTTGCAGCCGCCAGTTACGAGGCGCGCAAATATGGCGTCTTTAGTGCCATGCCCGCATCAACGGCGATTAGAAAATGTCCCGGAATTATTTTCTTACCTGTCGATATGAAAAAATACCTAAAAGTATCCGCGCAGATACAAAATATATTCTTAACGTTTACACCAGTGGTCGAACCGTTAGCATTGGACGAAGCTTTTTTAGACGTCACTCAAAGTGAAAAACTGTTTGGTTCATCAGCAAGCATTGGCAGAAAAATCAAGCAAGTGATCAAAAGCGAATTACGACTGGATGCGTCAGTTGGTGTCGCTCGTACAAAATTTATCGCCAAAATCGCCAGCGATTTTGATAAACCAGATGGGTTTGTACAAGTACCGGTTAATGGTGAACAGAATTTTCTTGATCCGTTACCGGTTCATTTAATGTGGGGAATTGGAAAGTCGTCGTTGCAACGCTACTTAACCTTGGGGATAAAAACGTTTAAGGATATTCGACTAAGAACAAAGGATTTCATGGGCGAGGAATTTGGACAGCAAGGTTGTTCGGTATGGGAACTCGCTAATGGAATAGATACGCGTACGGTCAGTTCACAAACACAAATAAAATCAATATCGCACGAGCGCACCTTTGCCAATGATATTGCCGATATACCTGTGCTAATGGCCATTTTGCTAGAGCTAGTCGAGCAAGTGGGTCAGCGTTTGCGAAAAAAGAACAAGTTGTATCGGACCGTTACCCTTAAACTCAGAGACAGCGATTTTAAAACAATTTCGCGTAGCAAAACGTTGGAACAGTCGTTGGATTCGACATCGAGTATTTGGCATACTGCCAAGGCATTACTAAATACGGTGGTTCAGAATCGCGGCCGATTGTCCGGTGCCTATCGATTAATCGGTGTGGGGGTATCAGGTTTTCAAGCGCCCCCATCGATGCAACAGTCATTGTTTAATGATAGTAAAGCGGATTGTCACTCTGAAATTGATAAAGTTACCGATCAAATACGCGAAAGGTATGGCGATAAAAGTATCGCACGAGGGAAATCAAAATCCTCAATTGAATCGTGACATTGATAAGCTTTGCTTAACAAAGGAGGCTGCCAGGTTGTTCAAACTTGTTTATTAAACGTCGATTTATATTGTATAATGATGTGACATAAGACATTGGCTAAAACTTAGAATTAGTGTTTTTATACGTTAGTGATAATGTAGAGAATATTTAAGTGATTGCGTAGGGAACGGGTATCGGTATAATGACATAATTTAAAATCCGCAAATTAAGTACAGGTTAATGCGCAATAGGGATTCTGGTCTTAAAATTATAATTTGATTATTTTTATTTTGGAGAGTGTGTATGAAAGGTTTATTGGTTGGCATTATATTTATTCTTAATATTACTATCGTTAATGCCGAAAGCTACGACGAGCGCTTTAAGCAGTTACAAGGTAAATCACCAGAGCAGGCTAAAGAACTGTTTAGCAAGTGGGAAAAAGCAAATCCTAAAAGTGCGGATGTCTTATTATTAAAGTCGACTTTCCTGTTCAGCCACTCCCGGAAAGAAGATGCAAAACCAGATCCGAAAAAAGCGGCTAACGCCGTACCGCTAAAGGCAAGCTACGACACCAAAAAAGCAATGGCAGCAATAAAAATTCTTGAAACGGCCAAACGCAAGCATGCCAACAGACTCGATATCTACTTTGGACTGGCTTTTATGTATCAGGAACTGGATAAATTTGATTTGCAATATAAGTCTCTGGAAACAGCTGTAAAGATGGTTAAGAAAAGTCCGGGCAAATTATTGTGGAAAGATAACAAAAAACCTGAAAAAGTTTTAAAATTGGTTCCCGTTCTATTAATGGACTATATGTCCAATTATCAGGCGATACCAGGCAAAAAATCGGATCAGCGGTTTTTAAAGCTGGGAAACCTGACAGTCAAAAACTTTCCTAAGAATGTCGAGCCGCTTAATACAATTGCCGGTTTTTATTATGGAAAAAAAGATTGGGGTAATGCGCTGACCTATCTGAAAAAAGCACACACACTGAACAAGAAAGACTGCGTTGTGTTGGGAAATCTCGCTAACGTTTATGAAGCGCAAAAAGACCTGACAAATGCTAAAACACATCTAAACAGTATTGTTAAAACTTGCAAAAATCCTGAAGTAGTTAAGCAAGCCAAGTTAAGTTTGAAAAACCTTGATCAGGAAAGCAACGGGGCTAAATCGGAGTCCAAGAATAAGTAATTAGTTAAAATAAATTTAAAGGTTTTAAAATCGATAATCGATTGGGGGTTTCTCCAATCGATTATTTTTTATCAGGAATATTCTATATTTGAGGAAGATCAGCAGAAATTTCCGTAAAAGTGTTGCGGTGAAGATGGCAGAGTATAATAAATAGTAAATCCCTTAGATGAAAAAGTGTTTAGGAGCATTTAATGAAATCAACAGAAGCAGATAAAATTCGGGAACAGGTCAGGAGCGATTACGCAAAGGTCGCTGATGCTGCCACCGACGGCGACAGTTGTGGTGTTGAATCGAGTTGTTGTGGTGTTCCGCCGGATTTGAATGCGATTGACTCTACCCGTCTAGGCTATAGCGATGAGGACTTACAGTCTGTTCCTGAAGGCGCTAATATGGGGTTGGGTTGTGGTAATCCCGGCGCGATAGCCAGTATCAATGCCGGGGAAACGGTCCTGGATCTAGGAAGTGGTGGTGGTTTTGACTGCTTTCTGGCAGCAAAAAAGGTGGAAAGCAGTGGCCAGGTGATCGGTGTTGATATGACACCATCGATGGTAAGTAAAGCGCGAAAAAATGCAGAAAAAGCAGGGTTTATCAATACCAGTTTCAGACTCGGAGAAATAGAGTATCTTCCGGTGGAGAATAATAGTATTGATGTGATCATATCCAATTGTGTCATTAATCTTTCGCCTGACAAACAGCAGGTATTTAACGAAGCATTTCGTGTCTTAAAAGCAGGTGGACGTTTGGCCGTAGCCGATGTTGTCGCCAGCGTTGAGTTACCTGAGTCAGTCCTTAATGATCTGACGATGTATAGCAGCTGTATTGCTGGCGCTTCGACGATTGCAGCGCTAGAAAATATGATGTTGGCTAGTGGATTCGAGCAAATTATTATCGAGCCAAAAGACAAGTCCAAATCTTTTATAAAAGACTGGGTGCCTGATAGCGGCATAGAAGAATACGTGTTGTCAGCTTCGATTACTGCCATAAAACCAAAGTTAAAAACTGCTTGCTGCTAGTTTGTCAATGCGAGCGGGACTACTTGAAATGGTAATTTTTGATCAGAGAGTTATTAACAATTTTAAGTGTTGGCAGCTGTTATATTCTAGGCAATTTGGATTTGGGGCTATTATCCTTTTTTAGAACGCCCCTTTTTATACGGACAGTCAGAAGTTTTTTTTTCGCGCAGACAACTGGGGTTGTAATGACGCGAAAAAAAATCTTCTGACTGTCCGTATAGGGGCTTCCAGGGAATTTGAGATTGTTGTTCTTCTTTGTGAGATATTCTCGGTTCTTCCTAAATTCAATGGAAGCCTGTCATCCGCGAGTCAGAAGTTTTTTTCAGCGTCATTACAACCCCAGTTGTCTGCGCTGAAAAAAACTTCTGGCTCGCGGATGTAAAGGGCGCTGCAGAAAAAGGATAATAACCCTGAATAAGCGCAGATTTATGCTGCCAATAGTACCGACTGGGTTTCAGCAAATTGTTCCTGGGCAAGATTTATAACAGATTCAATATCGATCTTGCCTAAACCAGACAGTTCCCAGGCTGTTTTGTTGATGGGTGGAACATCATCTAGGTGAGTTGAATTTAGTTCTGCCAGATTAGCCAAGCTATTGGCAATATGAATTAGTGATACTTCAAATGGAAAGTGCTTGGCTTTTTCCGGGTGATGGTGAAATTCAATGCATTCGATCAGGTTGCTTGGTAACCCCCATTTTTCTGCCAGCGCAGCGCCGACCTGCATGTGATCGAACCCGAATACGGCTTGTTCGTAGTGACAGTATTCGTTGTCAGCGCTATCTTCCTGCATCATTTGCAGGGTTTCCTTGGTTTTTTCCGGTTTTTTACTAAATATAATCAATTGCCCAATGTCATGCAGTATGCCCGCAACAAAAAGAGATTCGCCTTGCTTGTGTTTGCATTGGCTGCCGAGAATATTGGCGATCAATCCACAATAGATACTGTGAGACCAGAAGTTTTCAATTGAAATTATTCCATTGTGTAGCTGACTAAACGAATTGATCGTGGACACTGCTAAAACCATGTTACCTATTCGGCGTGTACCGATGACCGAGACGGCTCTGGATACGGTATCAATTTTGTTTCGCAGTCCGTAATAAGGGCTATTGGCCATTTGTAATAATCGTGCGGTAATCGGCGGATCCTGACATAAAATATTTTCGAGGTCGTGTGCAGTCGTATGTGGCTGGTTGATCAGTTCCATAACCTTTATACACACGGTTGGCAATGAGACTAGCTTACCCGTCTCCGAGACTAGGCTCGCATACGCAGGAGGTAGAGGTTCTTCGTTTATCTGTTTATTGTCCATATTAGAAAGTTCGGCAGTATTTCCAGTAATTGCAGGATGCAGTTCACCAAAATCAGTTAAACTTAATAAGCAGTTTTCTTGCCAAACTTATTTTTAAAGGGTTATTGGAGATTGCGTCAGGGAAAGCAAGCTAGTTTTTAAACAACTGAGGATCTGGCTCGTCGTCAACGCTATTGGCAGTATCATCATTGCTGTCAGGCCAGTAATCACCATCGGCTTTAACCAGGTTGCCATTTTCATCCTTTGAGACTAGCAGCGTATTACCTGAGATGGCGTCATAAACATTGGCAAAGCCAACTTCATCAATAATAGTATCAATACGCATATAACCACTAGTCACCTTGATCGTGTTGTCATTACATTCCACGATTAGTTGACCGATGCTAGATAGATTAGATTTATTTCCAAACATAGTGAATTCCAAATTTATAGTTTTTATAATTATTAGGAATGATAATTAGTCAAACGAACTGACTGCCTACAAGTAGTCAGTGCCTGTTTGCTTTACCTTTTGTATTAAAGGTATTATCTATAGCTTTATTAGTATACTTGTTGCTGATAGCTTAGCATAAGCTAACAACTGAAAACAGAATTTTGACGGACTTTATCGACATTGTTAGACTCTGATAAACCTTTTTTCCCTTACTGAATTATCTATGTTTATTTCATTCATTATCTTTGTGTCGACGAACACTGTTGATCGTGTATTTTTTGTGCTTTTTCAGTGATCACGCGAAAATAAATTTCACTACACCGGGTGAGTTTTTTATTGTAGTATTATCTACTTAACACTTAATATTTACTGGCAAGCTAAAATAATTATTAGAATAAATACTAGATCAATTTAAGGAGTTACAGGATGTTATTGTTGTCTAGACGGAACCACCAAGGACTGTTGATCGAGCCCGATGCCTCGATTCCGGCAGATATGACTGTAGGCGAGTTATTTGGCGAAAATGGAATTAAAATTAAAATAATCAGTATAGAAGACGGCATCGTAAAACTCGGTATTGATGCGCCTAACGAATTTAAAATATTACGCAACGAGTTGGATAACTGGAATTCAGAATCAAACTATCGGAATAAAAAAGATAGAATAAGTACCGCCAATATATATCGGCGAAGAAAGACGTTATAGGTCTGTATTTTAACCCAGGCGGTGAGTTTGTTATAGCAAGCCGATTAAAGAGTCGTTTTTATATTGATATCAGTCTAGTTTATTTTTTTGTCGATTTTGAGAACTGCTTTACATAATCGGGTAGGGGTATCAATGCCTGTTTCCCCATTTGATTAATCTGGTTAGGTTGGTTGCGCGCATTAATTAAGCGCTCCACACGTTCCTTTGTCGATGGATGGGTTTTTAAGAAGGTAGGAATATTTTCACTCAGCGATTTTTCTTTAAGAATGGCTTTAAAAAATTCAGTAGCGCCATCTCCATGGCCGTAGTGCCGGGTGATTAATAATAAACCGATCGTATCTGCTTCGCGTTCCTGATCTCGACTATAGACCAGCTGAAATAACGTTGCTGTGTTTAAAGCCAACCCATTGGCCCACCCCGATTCTTCGGTGCCAGTGGCGACCGCAATGACTAAGGCAACGACTAACCCTCGACCAAGGGCTCTAATCGGGTGGCGCTTGTACTGGTGCCCCATTTCATGGCCGAGAATCATCGCCAGGCCATTTTCTGATTTAACTACTCGCAATAATCCCTTACTAACACCGATATGCCCACCCGGAAGTACAAATGCATTTGGTAGGTCTGATTCAATAACCGCCACCGAAAATTGTTGTTTGTCCCCGGTCCATTTTTTACTTAGATTATTAATGAGGGTATCCAGGTAACGTTCGACCCGGTGTCTTTCAGTTCCTGGTTTTGCCGGTTGAAATTGACTATAAACGTCTGAAAATAGATTACGTTCGACATCGCGAGGAATATATTGAACAAAATAATCAGCCATCATTGCGATGACCAGCACCAGCGCCAATATTAGTCCAGTAAACGCTGCAAGTAACAGAAAAAGCTGTTTTAACGGGCTTTTTGTACTGACATTAATGCCTTCAGGAGGCAGCTTTGCGGTGTATTTCATCAGTGACAATGGCCGTACCATAGGCCAAAACTTCTACCGAGCCAACGCTTTTACGAGCGGATCTGGAGATGGAGGCGGTTTCGAGGCGCACATTATAAATTGCGGAGGCATGATGCCTGATGGCTAATTCCTTAATCCGTAAAACCGCTTCCCGCCTGGCACGGTCGAGTAATGATTCATAGCTGGTAATACGGCCACCAAAGATATTTTTAAGTCCTGCTAAAATACGCTTAAAGTAATCAATTGAGATGACGACATTTGCGGTCACTAGGAAAGAATTTTTAACATCAATGGTATTGGGTATGGTTTTTAACGTAACCATCTGGGTTTGTAAGGTGTTTTTCTCACGTTCGAGAATACTATTGTAATGACGTTTTTCGGCTAACCGCCCAAAAATATAACCAAGAACCACTAGCACCAGTATGATAATAAACTCGACCATTATTCGACTTTGACCGCTGTACCATAGGCATATAATTCAGCAGCACCCTGGGCGATAGACGAGGTACTGAAACGGATATTAACAATGGCATTGGCACCCAATGATTCCGCTTGCTCGCGCATACGTGAAACGGCTTCTTTGCGCGATTCGGAAAGTAATTCGGTATAGCCTTTAAGCTCGCCACCAAATACATTTTTGAGGCCAGCCATAAAGTCACGGCCAATATGTTTGGCACGGATTGTATTGCCCTGGACTAGTCCAAAATGCTCTACTATCGTTTTTCCGGGGACTGCTTCTAGATTGGACAAAATCATTTGTTATCCTTAATTTAAGCAATTTAGATTTAAGCAATTTAGGTTTTAAGCGATTTAGGCGCGATCAGGCTAATTGTAATCGATATCTAGTTTTTGGCAATATAGATCAAAAGTACAACAAAACCTATGACGCCAGCGCCTAATAGCGCTACACTTTGCCATTCCTGGCTGGTGCCTTTGCGCTGAGTCTTAAACAGGCGTCCTGAGCTTTTCCATAAATAAAAAACTAAATAGGCCATTAATCCGAATAAGATTATCTTAAAAAATATTTCCATAGTCAGTGCTTTTTTAAATAGATAAAATAAAACAAGCCATGTAAAAACATGGCTTGAGGAGAGTTATAACTATACCTGAAATAACTAACTAATCACCCGCAAAGGCAAACAGCAAATGCAGTAAATGTACAAATATGTTATAGATATTTAAATATAATCCGACCGTCGCGCGTATATAGTTAGTTTCTTCACCACGAATAATGGCGCTAGTATCATAGAGAATTAGGCCACTAAAAATCAGTATGACAACAACACTGATCGCAAGAGACAACCCAGCAATGCCAAGGAATATATTTGCGATACTGGCGATGATTGCAATCATTAGCCCGGCGATCAAAAACCCGCCCATAAAGCTAAAGTCTTTTTTAGTGGTTAGTGCATAACCGGAAAGGGCAAGAAAAATAATGCCCGTGCCACCAAAGGCAAGACCGATTAGCTTCGCACCATTTGAGACCTGTAATGCCATGCTTAAAATAGGTCCCAGTGCTAAGCCGAACAAGCCGGTAAAGAGAAACACACAAACCAATCCGCCAATACCGGTGGACTCTTCATAGCGTGGCATAACAAAGAATAAAATTAACAGTGCGGCGACGATACTGACTATATAGCCTATCATGCCTAAACCAATGGCAACGCCGACATAGGCCATGACTGCGGTTAGAATAAGTGTTCCTGAAAGCAACACGTATGTATTTTTGAGTACTTTGTTGGTTGCAAGAACGGAATCGCGAGATTTTGCGAAAGTTTGATTAAATTCGTTCATTCCTATACCTCTGAAATTAAATAATAAAAGCTTGTGTAAAAAGAACGCCTGACTCATCAGGTCATTCGGATCTGTTTTTGATTTCCTTAGTCTATATATACCTAAGATAACGGTTATTTACAATAACAATTTGGGGCTTAGGTCACAGTATTTCAAGCTTATCGGCAGGAATAGTGATCAATAAATACACAATAACTATAAGGTTGAGAGACTGGAAACCATCCGGATTTTCCGGTATCCTTGCCGCCTTCTTATCGTTGAAACAGTTTCGGAGAGGTGGTCGAGCTGGTTTAAGGCACCGGTCTTGAAAACCGGCGTGGGGCAACCTACCGTGGGTTCGAATCCCACCCTCTCCGCCAAAAAAAAATAGGACCGCAAGGTCCTTTTTTATTGGCATAGAATAAATGGGGTTCGGTAAATAAATTGCTGTTAATTATTCATTCTTTTGATAGACTCAAATAAGCATTGATAATAACAATGTCCTAAGCTTCTACCTATTTTATGATGAAAATCAAACGGGTAACCAAAAGAAAATAATCACTATGATAAAAGTATTACTAGTAGATGATCACGAACTGGTTCGAAAAGGTATCCGCAGATTACTGGAAGATTCGACAGGTATTAAAGTCGTGAGCGAAGCGGGTAATGGTGAAGAGGCATTTGACGAAGTCAAAAAGCATAATCCGTCTGTCGTACTAATGGATGTGAACATGCCCGGCATCGGTGGCCTGGAAGCGACGCGAAAATTATTACAACTGGACCCGAGCCTCAAAGTCATTATCGTAACGATTCATACCGCAGAACCTTTCCCAACCAAGTTGCTGGAAGCGGGTGCGTCGGGTTATTTAACCAAAGATTGTGGTATCAGCGAAATTGTTAAAGCAATTCGTACCGTCAGTAAAGGCGAGCGTTATCTCAGCGCTGATGTTGCTCAACATATGGCACTCACCATGATGCCTGGATCAAAGCAGTCGCCTTTCCAAATATTATCGCAACGGGAAATGCAGGTAATGATGATGGTAACCCAGGGCCAGAATGTTCAGCAAATATCCGATAAACTTTGTCTGAGTCCGAAAACGATCAGTACTTATCGGCACCGGCTATTTGAAAAATTAAATGTTGAAAATGATGTAGAGTTAACCCGTCTGGCCATTCGTCACGGTATGATCGAGAACGGCGAAAATGTCTGAATTTATCAGCTTATCCCGTTAAACCCCTCTATAGCTCTTCTGTTAAATTTGTGGGTAATTTTACCTGCTTTACCGACGAAGCTTCTTAAAAATATGTCTGAATTGTCAGTAATCGACAAAAATTGTCACCTAGGTCTCTCTTTAGATAAATTTTTGTATAGTTAGCTGTACAGCTTGTCGTTATATGGCGTAACGCTTTCAGTAGTAGTCGTAAAAATTATCCAAATACCCAATATTATACAGGTATATAGAGTAAGCCATGACAACGTCAAGAGTACTAGCGCCAGAATTTCCCGATACTTTGCAGTGGTTGAATACACCTTCGCCGGTAAAAATTTCAGGTTTGCGCGGCAAGGTAGTCTTGCTGGATTTCTGGACCAGTCAATATATACATTGTCAGCACACCAAGCCTGATTTACATTTTCTGGCACAAAAATATCGCAATCAGCTAAGTATTATTAGTATTCACTCGCCGAAATTTCCCCACGAACGTGAATTGATGACAGTGCAAAAAGCGATAAACCGCGAAGGGATAATTAACCCCGTCATCAACGACTCGTCGCGCGAATTATGGAAGCGTTATCATATAAAATCCTGGCCCTCGATTATTTTTATCGATCAGGAAGGTTATATTATTGGCGTATTAAAAGGGGAGGGTCGTCGACAACAACTGGATGGCTTAATCTCCAAGCAACTAAGGCGCGCTGAGCAAAAGGATTTGCCCGAACCACTGCCCGTCAAGGTATCGTTGCTTTCAGAACCAAATACGGCGTTAAAATTTCCAGGTAGAGTGCTGGCGACGGAAAAATGTCTGTATATTAGTGACAGTGGTAATAATCGAATTCTGGAATGCTCGCATAAAGGCAACGTACTCAGAATTTTTGGTAGCAAGCAAGCGGGGCATCTTGATGGGCTTGGTGATGAAGCCAGTTTCCGTAATCCTCAAGGAATGGTGCAGGTCGGCGATTATTTATATGTAGCCGATGCGGGAAACCACGCGATCCGACGTATCCAAATGCGAATGGGTGAGGTAGACACGGTTGCCGGTAATGGCCGACAGGGAAAACTGACCAGCCAGGTGGTGGCCGATCCGCAAATTGCACAGCTAAACTCGCCTTGGGACTTGGCGTATCATGGTGGTAATATGTATATCGCCATGGCAGGTCACCATCAAATATGGTGCTGGCAACTCAGTCTAAATCATCTTGGTCAATACGCCGGAACCGGTCAGGAAGGTTTTAAAGACGGTGTACCCGAGCATGCGATGTTTGCCCAACCGTCCGGTTTGTGTGCGACAAAAGACAGTTTGATTGTTGCCGATGCTGAAAGCTCATCATTGCGTATGTTACGTGCCAATAGTGGTACGGTTGCTACGGTTGTCGGCAAAGGACTGTTTGAATATGGGGATCAGGACGGCCCGGCTTCTTCAGCCATGTTTCAGCGGCCAATGGCTGTTTGCTATGACGCCCATCGAAAAATTGTATGGATTTGTGATACCTATAATAACAAACTTAAATATATGCAAATGGGCTCTCACGATATCACCACGCTTGATTTTGTCGGCTTAAACGAGCCCAGCGGCGTCTGCATACTGGGTAACAAATTGTGGGTCGCCAATACCAATGCCCATGAAATCTTGTGCCTGGATTTAACCAATGGCACCTCAGAAAAAATAAATATTAGAATAATCTAGATTGACTTATCCAAATAATCTATATCACAGACAATGCGTGTGTCCGTAGCCCGGACTTCGCGTAGCGAACGCCGGGAAAAAGCATAACCCTCTTAAATTCAACCAAAATCTTACAACCCTCGGTCAGAGGACCATCGGGTACATCCTGCTACACTATTGTGACCATGTTTGTTTCCCGGCGTTCGCTGCGCGAAGTCCGGGCTACAGGTCCTACCAACTAGTCTTTGTTTTGATTTCTGTTTATACTGATTGAACGTTATACTAATTTATCGCAAAAAAGCCAATGAGTATGTTTCCGAATTTTAGTCGTGATATTAAACTGTTTATAAAGCAGTTACCGGAACAACCTGGTATCTATATGATGGTGTCAGCAGATGAAACCATTCTCTATATTGGTAAAGCACGTAACCTTAAAAATCGGGTTAGCAATTATTTTCGCACCCAGGGCATTACCCCAAAGCAGGCGGCGCTAATGCAACATACCTTTGATATCAACTTCACCTTAACGCATACCGAAGGTGAAGCGCTTATTCTGGAAAATAATCTAATAAAAAAAAATCGTCCACGCTACAACATACTGTTGCGTGATGATAAAAGCTATCCGTATATCTATATGTCCACCGGTTCTGAGTTTCCTCGACTGAGTTTTTACCGCGGTGCCAGACGTTTGCCTGGGCGTTTCTTTGGACCGTATCCGAGTGCGCACGCGGTCAGGCAGAGTTTAAATTTGTTACAAAAATTATTTCCAGTACGCCAGTGTGAAGACAGTTTTTTTCAGAACCGGTCGCGACCCTGTTTGCAGTATCAAATAAAACGCTGTACCGCCCCCTGTGTGGGCTTGATATCCGCCGAGGCTTACGCGATTGATCTGCAACATGCATTAATGTTCCTCGAAGGCCGCAGCCAGGATGTGATTAACGAGCTGGCAGAAAAAATGCAAATGGCCTCTGCCGCAGAGGCGTTTGAAACAGCGGCAAAATTTCGCGATCAGATTCAGAGTTTAAGAAAGGTTTGTGAACATCAGTATATCGATAGTGAGCAGGGCGACCTCGATATTATCGCGGCAATCGTTAAGTCTGGACATGCCTGTGTCCAGGTGTTTAGTGTTCGCGGCGGACGTAATCTTGGTGCCAAAAGTTTTTATCCCAAAGTACATAAGCAAGAGCATATAGCAGAAGTCATCAGCAGTTTTTTATCCCAATATTATATTCAGCGCAATGCGCCACGGGAAATTATCATTAGTGACGCCATTGATGATTTTCAATTGCTCGAAAATGCATTTTCAGAAAAACAACATGAGAAAATAACCATCAGCTGGAAGGTGAGAGCCCACCGGGCAAAATGGCTGCAAATGGCACAAAAAAATGTTGTGCATGCGTTTAACAGTAAAATGGCCAGTAACGAAAGTATGACTAAGCGTTTGGAAGCGCTGGTCGAGGTTTTTGACTTAAACGAAAGTCCGCAACGACTCGAGTGTTTTGACGTCAGTCATACCAGTGGTCAACAGACAGTAGCATCCTGTGTGGTATTTGGCATAGAGGGTGCGATCTCCTCAGATTATCGCCGCTTTAATATTACCAACGTCGAACCCGGCGATGACTACGCGGCGATGCGACAGGCCATTGAGCGGCGTTATATCCGCCTAAAAAAAGGCGAGGGCAAGATCCCGGATATATTGGTTATCGATGGCGGTAAAGGCCAGGTAGCGGAAGCAACTCAGGTACTTGATGAGTTACAAGTTACCGATGTATTAATTATGGGCATAGCCAAAGGGCCTGATCGAAAACCAGGGCAGGAACGGATTTTCTTGTCGAACTCGGCCGCGCAGATTATACTGCCAGAAGACTCACCAGCGCTGCACTTAATACAGCAAATCAGAGATGAAGCCCATCGATTTGCGATCGCCGGTCACCGCAGTAGGCGCAGCAAGAAGCAAAAGCAGTCGGTACTTGAGTCGATTCCGGGAATGGGTCCAAAACGTCGACAGACCTTGTTGACTCAATTTGGTGGTTTACAGCAAATCAAACGGGCAGGTGTTGAAGATTTAGCCAGTGTCAATGGTATTAGTAATGCACTGGCACAGAAAATTTATAACGCATTCCACTCAAATTAGAACTAAAATAAATACTTATGAAGTTAAATGTACCCATTATTCTGACCTTATCGCGTATCGCCGTTATACCGGTTTTTATTCTATTCTTTTTTGTTAACGAACCCTGGTCCTATCAAGTCTGTACCTGGTTGTTTGTGCTCGCCGCCATTACCGATTATTTGGACGGTTATATCGCTAGAAAATATAAAATGACCAGTCGTTTTGGCGCTTTCCTCGATCCGGTCGCAGATAAATTAATGGTCACGGTGGTACTGGTGTTACTCGTTTATAACAACACCAGTCACACTTTATCGACGGCATTATTGGCCTTTGCTGCCATCATTATCATCGGTCGGGAAATCGCCATCTCGGCGTTACGCGAGTGGATGGCAGAGACAGGCGAAAGTGCAAAAGTAGCCGTCACTTTTGTCGGCAAGAGCAAAACGGTATTACAGCTGGTCGCGTTACCCTTTATGATTTACAAATACAAACTATTTGGGGTGATACCCGTGTACGAGATTGGTTTTGTCTTATTAAGTATTGCCGTGGTACTGACGCTTTGGTCCATGTTTATTTATTTGCGAGACGCATGGCCAGCGCTTAAAAAAGGTGCTGAAATCTCGTAGAATGTCAAGAAACTTACACTAAATTATTGATTTTTATGAAAAGACGTAATCGCCCTCTTGACAGGTTGAATTCCGGCATTACAATACGTATTCTTTATAATACGCGGGAATAGCTCAGCTGGTAGAGCACAACCTTGCCAAGGTTGGGGTCGCGAGTTCGAATCTCGTTTCCCGCTCCAATAATCCCAGAAACATCTAATCGGGAATAATTTTTAAAAGGCTGGGTGGCAGAGTGGCTATGCTGCGGATTGCAAATCCGTCTACCTCGGTTCAACTCCGGGTCCAGCCTCCAAATCCCAGTGTACACTCAAGTTAATCTCGTTAAACAATGCCAACCATAGAACATCAAAACTCGAATGATTTAGTTCATATACTTGGCTATTGACCAACCTTTGGTCGCCCGTGCGAATTCATTTCGCGCGGAACGAAATAGTTTTAAGAAAATACCCTCCGCTGCTTGCAGCGGGTATTAATACTGGAAACATTTGATTATTCAGGTAAACTACGCAGGTCATCTGATAGCCCGGGTGGCGAAACTGGTAGACGCAAGGGACTTAAGTAAATTGAGCACCCAGGTTGGAAACAGCTGGTGTGAATGGAGTCAAATTCGGGGAAACCTCAGCATCATGGTGGTGGCAATCCCGAGCTAAGCTCAAGATCGATTTATCGCAATGGTAAATGATCTTGTGAAAGTGTAGAGACTTGACGGCTCCTGCCTAAATTGTACCTTTATGTACGATACGGTAAAGAGAAAGTCCAGACCACAAATGCATTATTAAATGCAGCAGTGAAAACTGTAGCGGGTAAGAAAATCCCTCGGAGCTTAGCTCCGTGCCGGTTCGATTCCGGCCCCGGGCACCAATTCATCAATATCACACGCTTCAAGAATTCATTCATTATAGTTCAAACATTTCCAAGATTGTCCAAGGAAGTTATAAATACACTATAATTACTTTAGCCTCCTAATATAAAAATGGGCCCCGTAATTTCACTATATAGAATATTTGTTAGTTGATTATCGTTAGAGGTGAGTGTGAATCTACGCATACTAAATAACCGAGTATATATCGGTGTCTCATTTAATTTATCTTCTTTTTCAGAAATGATCGAGTCGCATGGAGATAATTTTCAAGATACTTTGGAAATGGAAGATCGCTATAAGGATTTAATAAACAGTCCTATTGATGAATATGATTCGATTGCAGAATACATAAAAACTGTATCTAAATGGGGTAATTATGCAGGGGTAGGTGGTAAAGTTTTAAAGAATAATACTGCGGAAAAGATCATAGCTGTATTTGAAGCGGTAAGAAATATTCTGAACAGTGAAAGTCCAGATCTTTCATTAGCACTATCCAGGATAAACACATTATACGGACTTGGAATGCCATCGTTTGCATCTAAACATTTACGGTTTATGCTTCCTGAGAAATGCCCAGTTTATGACAGTATTTTAACCGATGTGCTTCCGTATAGCTTTGATCCATCTGGCTATGCTACTTTTGCAGAAGATTGCAAGTCTCTATCAATAGAATTATGTTCTAGAAATATTGAAAACCCTATAAGAAAGTCTGTCACTTGGTATGCGGGTGACGTTGAAGCGGCAATATTTTCTCAATTTTACGATCAATAGAACTCTAACATAACATCTAGCTGATAGCCAAAAGCGTCGTTTTTTTGGTATTATTTGTTAAGGCTCGATTATCACACAAGAAATAGTCATTTTCGGGAAACACTGGTGTAAACGTTAGGCAAAAATGGTAGATGACACATAAAAAGCAAAAATGTACGCGCCCCAAAAGTCACATGAAAAGGCTTGGTATTTATGAGGTCGACTT
>QILK01000266.1 GCA_003233345.1 Gammaproteobacteria bacterium
GAGGATATGCCTAAAGGCACTTTTTATGACCTCGCCATGATTCATCTTCTGACGACTTCAACGCTTGATGAATTAACTCGCCTATATCCTCAAGGACGTTTTGAAGCCCGTCGTTTTAGGCCGAATATTATCGTTGATACCGATCAAGAGGGATTTGTTGAAAATGGATGGATAGGTAAAACTGTGTCTATTGGTGATGAGGTTAAATTGAAAATAACGGATCACTGCCCGAGGTGTGTTATGACAACACTTTCACAAGGAGACTTACCTAAAGATACCCAAATATTAAAAACTGCTGCACAGCATAATGATGTACATATTGGTGTTTATGCAGAGGTCATATCAGGTGGATCTATAGAGTGCAACGATGTAGTCAGCGTTAGTTGAGTCATCGTTGTTTATACTAATGAAGAAATGCAAGGACACTCATAAGTACAAGACTCAAAATCACATAAACAATACGTTACGTTATGTTTTTCTTGTAAATTTAATTGGGAGTACTAAAATATTTGCGTTCCCCGAAAATGTCTTGGTTTTAAAACATCTAATGAGGTATTCTTTGGGATTAAAGCAACAGTTGCATTAGCAACTTGAATTCACGATAGAATATTTGAATTTTAAAACAAATTATATCAACTTGATGGTCGCTCTAGCATTGAATCATGAAATTAAGTTAGCTCATTATTAAGATAGCCAGACCTAACTAATGTAATGATATAACCACATGCTAATGTTTGCTAATATTTTATTGAATTATAAACACTGATTAGAGCAGTACAAAGGCTTTCTATATAAAACCACAGGCAGAGGAATATGAATGGAATTTTCCCATGTAAAAGATGATACGGTTTTTGTTAACGGAACAGATGAGGAAAGAAGTGATACTTTAGCTCTACTTAACCAATTTAAAGATAGTTCCACACTCGAAAATTACACAATTTACACTCCAGAAATACTGGAAGAGGTTAAAGTAAATAGCTCTGGAGAGTTATTCGCTATATCCAAAGACCATATAAATATCATTTTTTCAATATTTTGTACGATCCGGGGTGTGGGTTATGAATTTTCACTGTCAGGTGTAACAACTGAAAAGTTTTTAAAATTGGAAGAAAGTATTAGACAGATACACTTAGAAACATTTCCTAATGCTGATGGCAGATTGGAACGTGAGTAAATCTGAAGAAATACAAGGACACCCATAAGTACAGGACTCAAAAGCACATATAAGTTACGTTATGTTATTCTCGGAAATTTAATTGGCTGTCCTTAAAAAATTTAACCGCATATAATGCTATTCGTTTAACACAGATATTGATCAAAGAGGATTTAAAATGGAGTTTTCCCATCTGGAACAAGACACGGTTTATATAAAAGGAACCGGAGAGGACAAAAATAATATTTTAACTTTAATTAATAACTTTAAAGATAACGACGAAGTTCTTGTATATACCGGTTATAGTGCAGCAAGAATTGCAGAAGTCAAGATTAGTACTTCCGGAGATACCTTTGTAATCTCCCTTCTTGATTTGAATGTTATTTTTAGCGTACTAGCAGCGATGTGGTCTATGGATTATGACTCAGATCCAATCGGTATATCGGAAGAGCATTTTAAAGCACTAAAAGACACAATCTATGAGATTGTGCAAAAGTCTATCTCCGCTTAATATATATAATTTATCCAGAGTGATAAATTCGAAAAGAAAAAAATGATATGAGCAAAGGAAAATTACCACCACCAGATTTGGCTGGTCTTATAAAAATACTGGCAAATGGACACTCTTATCACAAGCATGCGAGAGGTGTTACTAACGAAAGCGGTTTTCCAGAACATCGCAAACATGTAAATGTATTTCTTAATCGTAATATTGTTACAGGTGTGTCATCTCTGGATAAAGATGGTGCAGAAAAAAGTTATGGCAGAATTATTGAGGATGTTACATCCAAGCAGGGTCTCAAGTCCTATTTAGATAAATTTTTTAAAAGTAGTAGCACGAGTGGATTTGCTCATTCGGATGGAAAGCAGTTTATACTTTACAATTCTGCCGATAATGTGATGGTTATTCTTAATGATGGTGGGAAAGATTTAGGGACTATTTATCGCCCCAGGGATGAAGCAGCACATTGGAAAGAAAAAATTGATAATGGAAAACAATTTGCGCTGGCAAACGGCACAATAGAACCAAAAATTATAACAGGTGCAAAGATATCAGAGCTTACAGATACGTTTATTAAGGGTATTGCGAATCAACCCAGTAAATATAATCATCGATTGGGGGTGGCTAATGGAGAGCTATTCGAGAAAGAGGTAAATGGTACAACGGTTACGGTGACCGATTCATTGAATGAAGGTCCAAAAGCGTCATACATATCACCTTCTCAGGGTATTTCTAAATCGTCCCTTTCTCAAAGTTCTTCTAGTGTATCGGCAACTGGTTCAAGCAATGCGACTAAAATAGTTGACGAGGCTGTAGATAAAGCAGACAATGCCACAAAAGCAGCAATAGCCGCAAAGTTAGGAAAATTAGGTATTGTGACCAGTGTTGGCCTGACAGCCGTTATTGCAGGTTTTATCGATGAAGCCCATGGCGCTAAGCGTGAAAGTGCAGAACTTTTCTTAAAAAGCGGTGCAATAGACAAGGATACTTTTGACAAGTATATTTTGCTCAATCGAAAAGTAGAAAAAATGATGCATGTGGAAAATGTCGCAGGCCAAGGATGGGCCTTTATAGCGACAACTCCGATCGTCGAGGCAAAAGCCGCATCAGACTTTAGTAAATTTTCTAAAGCACATCATCTTGCACCAGAGGTCCATAAAGCACTCGGTATGAGTATGTTCGATGGCAAGTCGACCATCGGTCAGTTTGCAGATGCGGCATTCAAAGCGATTCCTAATAAGAAGGAAGGCGCACCCAAGATTCTGCATACGCTTATTGACTCAAAAAATGGGGTTGTTAAAGCAGATAATAATTTGACTGAATTAAAAGAAAAAATCTCACCGAAGGATCTTGGAGGTTCAAATTTAAAAGCAATAATAAGTGCAAGGGAAAGCTTACCTGAAGCTGCAAAGGATAAAGTCAATGCGACAGTTACCTATTCCAAACAGTTTCAGAAGACATTTTCAAATCCTGAGGCCGCAAAGGATATAATCAATACAGTACTCAATAAAATGTCCCCTAAAATCTTGTTGGACATGACGGTCGCCTCCGCACGCAAGACGTTAAAACAACCCAATGTGAATCCCTTGATTAGAGATTTGGCTGAATCGCAAGAAAAACAAAGCAGACTGGAAGTCAAAAAGGAGAATATAGACAAGCAACTTGCAAGTATAAAAAATGGCAAGTCGACTATTTCCAAGTTTACAGAGGTTGTCTTTAGCGTATTACCAAGTAATAAAGAATCCGTACCCAAGAGTCTGCATCCCCTCATTGACTCGAGAAACGCGGTTATTAAAGCCGGCGAAAATCTTACAAAGAGGGTGAGTAATTCGGTACCAGATGATGGTCCCATGTGGGGTTCCTATTCGCGTAATATAGAAAATAAAAAGGAAGGTGTAGTGAGCGCACAATGGGATAAAGCCAAGGCGAAACTAGATTATTCCAAGCAATTTCAGCAGGCATTTACTGATCCAGCTGCGGCAAAATATTTAGCCAGTCAAATGCCTAAACACCTAATGCCAGACAAGAATACGAGTACTTTCATAAAAAATGCAGCTGAAGTACAGCTAAGGCAAAGCGGTCTTGAGCTAAAAAAAATCAGTATCAAGACACAGCTCGACGAGAGTAAAGCGCTGAATCATGCACTTGAAAACAAGCTGTCTAAGCAACCCGAGATGGTTAAACATTACATTGTCAATCACTTGAGCAATCAAAAGTCTGCCAAGACAGTGGAAATTGATTCCAAGAAAAAAATTCAGGGAAAACCCCAAAAAAAACTGCCGAGCAGTGAAGAAAAAAAGGAGACTAACAAGCAAACAGGAAAGTTAGAATCAACGGACAACATCAAATCCTACCGTTCGCTCTCGTCAGCGGAGAAGAGTCAGTATTTGCCCGGCCAAGCCTGGAAGCAACTTGGTTTTCTACCTCAAGCCGGGGAAAAGGGCCAGAGATTTGCAATGAGAGACGTACGCGGTGAAGATAAACCGCTTCGGTTATATTCCGCAAACGCAGTACACGCAGCAGATCCTAATGACAAACGTGATCCGGCACAAGTCTCGCTACAAACACACAAAAAAATAGGACAAATGCGATCGCAGAACCGAAACCAGGAACCGGAAATGGATGTCTAGGAACTATTAATAGATATATTTCTGCAATTCAAAATCGTATAATGAACAGCAAGCCCATGGCGACCAGGGGTTACTTACACACATTTATGAACTGCTCTCCCCGATTCCTTATTAGTACTATATAGAATATTAATAAAATCTACCTCTATATTTTCGACAGAATCCAAGGACACCCGTCAAACGAACCTACTGCCGTTTAGCCATCCCTCTAATGACAATGTCGCTGACTGTCTGATTCACTCCGACGAATTAAATTTTTTCTATTGATCGCTAAATATATCGCTGCTCCTGAACCTCTAGAAAACAACGAGTGATGCTATTCTAATGTTGGTCTTCATGTTCGGCGGTGTTAAATTGCTTTAGGGTATAAACTTGGGCTTATCCTTTGGATAAGCCGCTGGTATTATAGCTGCGACTATCAACGGACTTATAGTTATCAAATACTCATAGTCGATGATATGGTCTACACACTAGAGTCGGAAACGGGTAAGTTGGTTTTAACGGAGGTTTTGCAATAATACTAAAATTAAAATGCCAAGTCGGCAAAAAACATATCAATAGTGATACATTGTATTATTTTTAATATTGCATATATAAGCCCTAATGTTAAAATAATTATGATTTTTCGTTATTGGCATTCATCTTTAGTTAGCCGAATTTAATTCGCAATCAAAGGATATAGTAAAAAGGATTTTTATGAAATTAATGACAGCTCAACGCGTTGATGAAAAAACGATTACCTATCATACTGATAAAGGTGTAACGGTTATTAATAAAGGCGGATCAGAAGGGTGGAGAAGAAATAATCCGCTTATGATGAAAGACGGTGATTATTCAAAAAAACGTGGTGGTATCAGTGCTAAAAACGATCATGCTACTGAAGCGACGGTTTTTCCGAATCAAAATTCAGCGTTCAATGCATTTTTTGATTTGCTTAAATCTAGTGAATATAAAAATCTTACGCTAAAAGAAGCGTTAAAAAAAATGACAGAACCTGCTTTTGCCGGGATGAGGCCACAAATAGGCATTTCAAATTTACCGGAAGCATTAAAAAAACTGGGCGATAAAATTGCCTCTAAAAAAGTTGACGATCTTAATGCTAAAGAATTTTCTCATGTGTTTATTGAATTACGAAAACATAATGGATATGATATCGGGGCACAAACAAAACAATATCCGGCGGAAAAATGGTCTTCATTGGGTTGGGATCAACGTGAGGAATATTTACCGAGAGGTATGTGGACGGAAGGGGGGTTTATACCAAAAGGTGGGGAGAAGCCAACGGTATATCAAATGAAAAATGGACAAATTGTAAAAATGTTTAATTTTTCACAAATGGAAGTAGACCCCAAAATAAAACAATCATCTTCTGCTGAATTGTATGCTTCAGAACAAAAATATAAAATTGGAAATAATATGAGAAGCAAAGAAGAAATTAAAAAAATTGACGACATGAACAAAGATCCTTTCGGCGAAAAAGATGCCAATGATTATTCAGCAGGGCTATAGAACAATATCGGATACGCCCATACTTAGGTACTGACGAAGAAGAAGCTTGCGTCATTTACCGGAGTTCAGGTAATAAACACAGCCTAAGCAAAGACAAACTGTATAAAAGGGTTATTAAAGCCGCTAATTCTTCAGTAAGTACTAGTTGTCGATGAGAAACACCCACAAGTATAAAACACCCCACACTTGATATATTGATTATAAAATAAGCTAACCATTTTATTGTGAATCTAGTTGCTGCCTAGACTTGGAAGTTTAATGTATGAAAATTATCAATACACCCGAAAGGGAGTATATTCGTGTCTAGTCATTTCCGAAGGATGTGTTATTTATGTTCAGTTTATAATAAAGGCACTACGGCAAAGCTTGGGTGGTCTCAACTAATTTTGTTGTAAATTATCGCAATAGGAAAATAATAACAGGATTCAATACTTGTCAGTATAAGACTCAAACTTGAGCCCTTACTTAGTTAATAGTGCAAATATGAGTTAATTTTGGAATATGGTTCACACCCTTATGGGATAAACTAATATAACCAAGTTAGTAATTGATTTTTCATTATTTATATAGTATTTTCTTAAGCAGGTATTGAGAAGATCTTTATAATTAGAAGATTGGAATATTATTAGGAAAGGATAGAGATTGTTGTACTGTCACTATTAACAGATAGTAATAACCTTCGGGTTTGTCTTCGACCAAAAGTGACAAGAGATCAATTATAATAAAAGCTACCGGATAAAAGGTGGATTAGAAAAATATAGAAAAAATATCAAAGAAAATAAAAAAATATAAATGCATTTGGATATTAAAATAATAAAGTACAGGAGAAATTATGCGTTTACCAATAGTAGTTTTTTTATTAATCAGTTTCATAGGCGTATCTTGCCAAAAATCAGCGGCAGTAAAAGCACCTTGCAATGGCTACGGAAAGTTTTCAGCCGGAATCCAATCGGATTGTGAGCCTATATCGTTTCCCCGCTAATTTAACTGTATAAGGCGATGTGATTAAGGAAAGATCTTGACATCACTAAATAAAAAAAATACCGATTATGGGTATGATTCGGCTTATCATGAACGTGCGCAGGCTTATTCTGCGCAGGCAAAATCGTTTCACGCGGATAAATATCAACGCGCACAGGCCAGCGCTAAACAGTGGCGGATGGTCGCTGTGCTGGCATTAGGGTTTAGTATCGCTGCAATCGGGTTGTTGTATCACTTGTTTCCACTCAAGCAATTTGTCCCTGTTTATTACCTGAAAGATCCTATAACTAAACAAATGGTCGCCCAACCGTCGAGCAAACCACCGGTTATACTGGAGATCGAAAATCGTGATCGTAATTATTGGATCAATCGTTTTGTTGTCTCACGTGAGTCCTGGAACCCGATACTCAAAGACAATCGTGCCAAACTGGTAGAAATCATGAGTTCGCAACGGGTATGGGATCACTATAACAGTGAGCAGGGCGATTTTTCGACAGATTCCTTTAAAAGTAAGTATGGTAACGAATCCATGCGTCTGGTTCGTTTGCACTCAATTAATCACCTTTCAAAAACGACTGCGAATTTTCGTATGGAAGTTCGAATTATCAAGGGTGAAGAAATTATAAAAGAAAATTGGCAGGGTATTGCTGAATACCGCTGGCGTCCAAAACATATTATCAGTGAAAAAGACCAATTAGAAAATCCGTATGGATTTACTGTGATTCGATATGAAACCAGTAAAGAAATGTTAAACAACCCTAGTAAGCCTTAGGTCTTGTGTTAAAGGTATCGTTATCATGCTCAATGTAAAAAAAATTGTATTTATTTCTCTTGTATTTGTATTAGTACCTGTGTATGCAGAGCAAACCCCGACACCGATGAGTAGTGATAAGCGAATCCGCACTGTGAATTATCATCAGGATAATGTGGTTAAACTCTATTCACATTATTTGTATACAACCATCTTGCAATTTGCTCCCTACGAAAAAGTGATTGGCGTCTTTCCAGGGGATGCTAAAGCCTGGAGTGTGGTCACGGCCTATAATCGAATTTTGATCAAACCGGTGGTCATGGGGAAAAATATTCAAACCAATTTATATGTCGTGACCTCCGCCAATCGTGAGTACCACTTCACCTTGATAGCCAACTATTCAAGTGATCCAAATGATTCTAAAATGGTTTATAAGTTAAGATTTGTTTATCCACAGGATGAAGCAGCCAAAAAAACTTCCAAAGCGCTGCAGCAACAGGCGACAAATTCGGGTAAACGCCATGTTATGAATGCAAAAGACCCATCGCTATGGAATATGAGTTATAGCTACAAGGGTGATAGATCTATCACACCCACGCGGGTTTTTGATGATGGTAAATTTACCTATTTCGAGTTTCCTAAAAACCAGGAAATCCCGGCAATATTCCTGGTTCACCCAGATTCAAAAGAAAGCATATTAAATCATCGCATGGACGGCAGTTATTTGGTGGTCGAACGTATTGGCGGGCAATTTACCTTACGTGCAGGTAAAAATCAGGTCGCCTGTATTTTCAATGATCCTTTTTTGGCATCGTATAAAAAAAGAACGAAACAAAAAAGTCGCAAAGCATTTAATAGCCTAAATAAAAAATCTGAGCCAAAAAAGCGCAAGTCCTCCATTAAGAAACGCGATGATACACCTTCGAAAAGTGAACCGGTGAAACAGAGCGCGCAAAATTCTGCGGACGCAACTAACTGAATGAGGCATCGTTATGTCGCAACAAGATATCGATAATGAAATTTCGCCTGTATCCGCTGCCAAGGGTACATCTCGAGGTTTATTCGTGGGTGGCGCTATCGGATTGAGCCTGTTAGTCAGTTATTTTGCTTTATCAGGTACAAATAACGAAAAAAAAAGCAAGATAAGTGATGCAGGTGATAAACCTGCCTATACCTTGGCGTACGCAGATAAAGATTTATCCAAATTAAACATTGATTTTGATCAAAAAGAACAAAAACTGATTAAGCAGTATGCTGCGACAAGGCGGCAAATAGACGAGCAAAAAAAGAAAGCACCGGAGGCGCAACAGGAAACGAATATACCGCAACACAGCCGGGAATTTAAATCCAGACTGGGTTCGTCAATGGTGACTTTTTATGATAAAAAAAGTTTTGAGTACCAAGGGACTTATTCGGCCAAGCAAAAGCTAAAGAACGGCAAACTGAGTAATACTGAGTTAGCAAAAACAATGCTTGCCTTTAATTCAAAGTCGAAGAACAGCCGATTCGCCGATTCGGTATACACCGCCGAGATTGACGTCACTAATGCAACCAAATTAACGGATCTGGAATACACTATTTTGCAAGGCAAGCAAATCCCCGCTATTTTGGAAACGCCGATTAATTCCAAATTACCCGGTCCTATACGTGCCATTATTTCTGAAAATATATATGGTGAAAGTGGCCGAACCGTACTAATTCCGCGTGGTTCACGATTGATTGGCGCTTACAATAGCCAGACTGAACGTGGCCAATCCAGGGTCTATGTAGTCTGGTCCCGTGTCATTACTCCAAATCATATTAACATTCGGATTAATTCGCCTGGTGGTGATCAAATGGGAACTATTGGTTTGAGTGGCAAAGTGAATCGTCATTTCTTCCAGCGCTTTGGTAATGCCATTTTGCTTTCGATCATTGGTGGAACAGTCCAGACTACTGGCGTGGGAGCGAATCAGCGGCAAAATGCACGTGACAATCTACAGCAAATTCTTGGTTCTGGCTTTCGAGCGACGGCGGCTAGTACTGTGGCCCAAAATCAGTATATCACCCCCACCATCACATTACAGCAGGGTGCTCGTGTCGTTGTCAGTGTGGCTAAGGATATTAAGTTCAAGCAGGTGAAAAACTTAATCGGTGGTCAATAGCGGTGACCGAAAAATTATCCAGTTCGGCCTCCAGTCTGGATAAAACTAATGTACACGATTTTATAGCGCTGTTAACGTTTTCACGACCGATCAAAGCTTATTTGGATCAGCCGGATATCTCTGAAATTTCAGTCAATTGTCCAGGCGAAGTATGGATAGAGAAGGGCCATGACCGGACTCGATATTTAGTGCCTGAATTGACCTATGATCATTTGATAACGTTTGCAAATTTGGTTGCAGATTTTAGCGACCAATACATATCGCCAGAAAATCCAATATTGTCTGCCACAATGCCGGGTGGTTATCGAATTCAGTTTGTTATTCCGCCCGCCTGTAGCAAGGGTCATGTTGTATTGTCGATTCGGAAAAAAACGGTAACAAAATTTTATCTAGAAGACTATAAAAAAGCCGGCTTTTTTGATGAGGTTAGTGTTGCTTCACTTGGGCAGGTGAAGCGTTCAGATCCATTGGTACCGTTACTGGAAAGTAAAAATTACATGGAATTTTTACGTCAAGCGGTGATTGCAAGAAAGAATATCGTCATTTCAGGACAAACGTCATCTGGGAAAACCACCTTCGCCAGTGCACTGCTTGAGGTGATTCCAGACAACGAACGTGTCATTACCATTGAGGATGCTGACGAACTGGATCCACCTCAGGCCAATAATGTACGTTTATTTTTTTCCCGTGGTGGTCAGGGCATTAGTAAACACAGCGCAGAGGATTTATTACGATCATGTTTGCGTTTACGCCCAGATCGAATCGTGTTTGGCGAGCTACGTGGTGAAGAGGCCGCTGATTTTGTTGATTCAATCAATACGGCCCACCCGGGATCGATTACGACAATACATGCGAATGGCACTAAACTGGCGATTAACCGTATTTTCGATATGATGAATAACGATATGAAGTTTGAGCAGTTCAAGAATTATATCACGTCCGTTATCGAGGTTTTTGTGCATATAGTGTCGACCCCGGCGGGACGTAGAATCGGTGAAATTTATTATTCAGGGTATGGCGAAAGTCAGGACGTCAGTAGAAATTAGCTAAATTAAAGCACTGCTGTCATGACTTTTTGAACTTAACGGGGCAGCAGTGAAATCAAATATTAAAATTCATGTGAGGGAGAATTAGTTGCGTGCGTTAGACAATGACTCAAAGAAGTCGCTGCTAGTTTCGGTCGTTTTTTTTATCCTGGTCTATATTGTCGGCAGCCTGATCCTCAATACCCTCGTTGATGTTAACAGTCATCTGATGGCGCAGTGGCTAAATTTAAAAAAATTATCTTATCAGGGACATCTCTCCACGCTCTACTTAATAACAGGCGTCACCTTTATTCTTCCCGTATTTATATTTTTTATTTATCGGAAAACGCATCGTGTTAATCTGTATGGCAATAGCCACTTTATGTCATTGGCTGAAATCAGGCGAGCTGGGCTACTGCAAAAACAAGGGCTACTAGTCGGCCGTCATCGTGGTCGTTATGTTTGTGCCGGTGGTCAGGTCGGTGCTGTAGTTGTTGCCCCGCCTCGTAGTGGCAAGGGTATTGGCCCGATTATTTGCAACATGTTGAATTTCAATGGTTCTATTATATGTGTCGATATTCGTGGAGAAACTTATGATGCGACTAGCGGATTCAGGGACCAGTATGGCGAGGTCTTTCGAATCGCGCCACTGGAAGCGTCCGGTCGCACACACTGTTACAACCCGTTTGATTTTTTGTCCTCGGATCGTTCGATTCGTATCAGTCAAATCCAGACAATGAGCAATATCCTTATTCCGACGCCGGAAAAGGTAGATCCCATGTGGAGTTCGGAAGCGCGGGATATTCTTGAGGGCGTCATTTTGTTTTTGTATTCGACACAAGATGAACGGGTGACAATAGGTCAAGTCGCGCGTTTTTTTAAAGCGTCAGCCAATTTCGCTGATTTACTACAGTCATTGATTAATAAACATAAAGACAACATGGACTCATTTTCGGTCGAGTCATTTCAGGGTTTTTTGCAAAAAGCCGATAAAGAGCAATCTGGGGTAACGTCTACTGTAAAGTCGTCTCTGAAAATATTTCTTAATCCACAAATAGAGGCCTGTACCTCGAAAAGTGATTTTAATCCATTGGATATGCGTAAAAAGCGTATGACGCTTTATTTAAACATTAGTCCAGATCACATTAAGTTATTACAGACTTTTTTATCCTTTATAAGCCAGTCGATTTTTTACGCGTTGATATCACGATTACCGGATAAAACACAAGAACCGCATCAGGTCTTGGCGATTCTCGATGAGTTTCCGGCAATGGGAAGACTGGATGCCATTAAAGAGGGGATGGCCTATTTTGCCGGATACAATATTATTCCCATGATTCTGTGCCAGGACACCTCACAAGTTTTCGATCTGTACGGAGACCATGGCGGAACTTCGTTGCTCTCATCGATGATCCGGATTTATTATGCTTGCAACAATGAAAAAACTGCGCAATCAGTTTCCACTCAGTGTGGAAACCGGACTGCACGTTCTACTTCAAGGTCAACATCGGCGACATTCAAAACGGCTAAAAACGACATGGGTACGATCAACCGGTCTGAAACAAAAGTACCCTTGTTTACACCGGAAGAAGCCATGCAAATACCGAGCGACGAGCAGATTATTCTCGTTGAACACAATTACCCGATCCGTTGTAAAAAGCTTAATTTTCTGACAGATAAAAGTTTTAAAAGTCGGGTATTACCTCCGGCACCGTTACCTCCCGTGGCAGTAGTGCCCAAAGCTAAACTGGCGGTAATAGAAGCGGTTGAAGAAGAAAGTATGGATGATTATATTGAGACCTACTTGGTCAATAATTTTGGGGAAGATCCAGATCCAGATGAATTAGAAGAGAGTGACCTGGTCATTAGCGAGTAGCCGGAAGAGTCATTTTAGGGAGCTTGGTTTATGATGATATTAGGTAATAAATTGTTAATAAGCTTGCGAATATTGACGGCGATTCTATCAATATTAAGTTTTCTTGGACTAATTATAGTCGTATCCGTCTCCGGCGTAAAAATATTAGGTGACAATAGCATTATACAAGGTATTCATATTCTCAGCAGCGGGACTATCTCAATTAATCAACTGCACTGGATTGCACTGGGACTTCTATTGATTGCCACGCTAGTTACCTTTGTATTTTCTATGTGGGTGGGATATTTGATAAAACCAATCCCACAAAGTCTATATACGCGTATTAATACGATGGCTAGACGAATTATTGAGGTGAAGCAGGCTATGGATGCAATTGCCAAGGTTCGTCCTTATGCGACCAGGTTTGAATTAAAGGCATTGATGAAGCAATACAAAGAAAAAGTTAAGCAAAAAATATATCAGTTGAGTCAAGTCGACCGGTATCCAAACGGTGAAAGGCTTTGGCCGGATTTGGATTATTTATAAGAAAGGAGAATATCATTAATACTACCGTTACCTATTTGCCCGTCATTTATAATAAACATAAAGATAAGAGCTCTGATCTGGATGTATTGTCGCCGAACGCACCGTTACAACATTTTAATCAGCACGTTGAAAAAATGTCTGGAAACGGTTGGGCCCTGGTATCAGTGGAGGCGCTTCCGCGAATAAAATACAGTGAGAATATCGCTTTTAACGAAGTGGTTGGCTACCTGTTATTTTGGCAGAGACATACCAGCATAGAGGAGACGGAGGCATGTGTTCCGCTTGAAGTTCTTCAGGATAAATCAAAGCAGGCGTCACATCCAATAAGCAAACCTGAGCCTATGCAGGAAGCTAATTCGAAATTAGCAACAACCGTTTCTGAACTCAAAAGTCAGGAGCAAAAAGGTATTGACCTAAATCAGAAATATCAGATATCGAAAATAAATAAAAATAATGTTAATACCGTTAATAAAAGCGCTACGGTTACTCGTTCGCCAAACCCAGGCCCGGTAAATTCAGGATCTGATATCGTGAGTACAGTATTGCCTGTTGCTGCTAGTGCTTCTATTGATGATACTGTTGTTTCGGATTTTAGCCCTGACGACCCACTGGTAGAGGAAATACGCTCGCTGCGACACGCGGTTGCACTACAAGGGTATATTGTTGACCCTGGCGCAAATGACAATGTACAATTGGATGACCCGGAATAACTTAAGTTTCTTCTAATTCTGCCCGTATATAAATAAAGTGATTGACTATAGTTTTGCCTCTCTAGTTGTTAAAGCAAGTAACAAATCCTTCGGTTCGATTAATAGCAGACCCAGCACCTATAATCTAAGTCGTTGCAAAAAAATAGTAAACGACTGTCTGCGCTTGCGTTTAAATTATTTTATAATATAAGCTCAATAATGAGCTTATTTAGCCAATAAAGTAATAAAATATATCATATATGATATATTGCGATTTGACTCCTTCCAGGAAATCGGTATACTGGGTTCTATCAGCTACAGGGAGATAATAAATTCTGTATCGGATACAGGCATTACAGCGCACTGTTAGGCTGACCAAGGGAATGCTTGGAAGTATCAGGTAGATACCTGAGTTTTGGCGCAGGGAAGCGTCATCTTTTCAAAGTGGTTGTAGATGGTTTTGCATAAATCGTGTAAGCAGGAAATAGTAGGAGTACTGCGATGACAGGTGATAAAGATCTAAATACAGATTATGATGCGGATTTTCTAGAAAAAATAGGTTTTATTTCCGACGGCGAGGGTAGCGAAAAGCCTGCGGCATCGGCCCGTGAAGTTGCAGCAACGGTACATAAAGCAGTAGGAGGAATAGGTCAGGAACAAAAACTCTCACCGCGAATAGTGCAGCAAAAATGTTTTGAGCTGACTTATCGCTAGCGTAGATTTTTAAGTTAAGGAGCCTATAAATGAACTGGAAAATATTGCTATTATTCGCGATGTTGGTGGTGTTTTATAATTTACAGGCGAGTGATTTTAACGGTCTATCGAGCAACGAATATCATGCCGGGAAGTTTAGCAAAAACCTTAATGCGCAGTGCTTACAAGTCGAACTTATTCGTGAAATGTCAGTAAATACCGCTTTAGAGTAAGCGGGTAGCGGTTGTTTAAAAAATAATCATGCGTCGGCTGTTGTTGTGTATTAATTACACGACGAAGAACTTGAAATTGATATAATTATCGGTTTTTCCGCAATTGGCAGCTCATATTTGATGTATAAACTAAATGAAAGTATAGTGATAAAATGGCTATTGATGACTTAATACCCTTTAGTATTCTATCGGTTGCAGAGATTAAGAAAGAGGTTGGTAAGCAATGCCGTGTTATTCGATCTGTGCATTTTAGTTGGTCACGAGATGTGCTGGCAGAAAAATCCGGTGTTTCCAGAGCAACCATACAGCGATTTGAATCGGCGGGGGATATCTCGTTTTCCAACTTGATATCGCTTGCGCATGCCATGTCGGTGAGCAACCATCTTATGTCGTTATTTGAATTACCCGAAGTAACCTCAATCGACGAACTCGAAAAGCGTAAGGCGGCCTTGGATAAGGTACGCAGGAAGTGAGCAAAGCGCCTTTAATCGAAAAACTTAATGTTGTTGTAGATTTGGAGGGGTCATCGAGGCAGGTTGGGGTGCTGGCGCTCGATGGTCCGGATTTGTATTTTGAATATTCAGAGGATTTCCAGAAATCGGGGTTGGAGTTATCGCCTTTACATCTTAACGCCAAACGGAAGTTGTACAAAAACCCCGGGCGACGTAAAGACTGTAATTTTTTACCCGGTGTTTTTATAGATTCACTGGCAGAGGGTTGGGGCAGTGAAGTTAGGGCACAAGAAGAAGCAGGGCGGTTTAAAAAACTGAATATTCTACAAAGATTGGCCTCAATCGGTGATCGTGGCTTAGGTGCACTGCGTTATGAACCGGAGCAAATGCAAGAATCTCCAGCTAAGACGGGTCAGGTAAATCTAAGTAACTTAGCAAAATCAGCGCGGCGTTTTTCAAAAAATAGAAACAGTGAGCTTGATCAAAATTTATTATTTTCAGGAAGCTATATTGGCGGATCATCAGCAAAAGCTTTAATTGGCATTGATCCGAAGTCACGTAAAATATTTCACGGCGTATATCAATTATCGGATGAGCATGAACTCTATATTGTTAAATTTCATCTGCATAATATTAAAAACAAAAATCCCGGGGCATTAGAATATCTCTATTCAATTTTGGCAAAAGAGACCGGTATTGATATGCCGGAAACAAAATTAATCGAGATAGGCTCAGAGCGATTGTATGCTGTTAAACGTTTTGAGCGACTTGGTAACAATAAATTACATATGCATTCTCTAGTTAATCTTATCGATGCACCGGCCAATAAAAAGGTGCCCTACGAAGCTTTTTTTAAAACCACTATGTTTTTAACGAAAGATGTCAGTCAGGTTATTGAAGTTTATAAACGTATGAGTTTTAGTATCGCATTGCATAATCGAGATGATCATCCGGGGAATCATATGTTTCTTATGAATGCAAAGGGGGAATGGAGGCTGTCGCCGGCATTCGATGTATCCTTTGCACAATCACCCGGGCATCACTTGGCGATGAATGTTAATGGCAAATCTGAATATACTCAAGACGATCTGGTAAAAATTGGGATTAATAACGGAATAAGCGCCAAGAAGTGCCGCGATATTCAGAAACAAATTTTAAGTGTCACCGCCAAGTTCCCAAAACTGGCTAAAAAGCTGGATATCGATAAAGAAATTACAAAAACGGTTAGCAATACTTTATCCACCTATTTTGGCAAGCAACTAGCTCGATGAGTAAAAAGTAACGAGAGTGCCTATTTAACCTGATACCAAGAAGATCAATTTAAAAAGGAGGTAATAGTCATTGTGAATATAGATGAGATTGAAGAGCAAAAAATAATACGCTGGAGTACTTTGTCAAGCACCGAAAAAAAACTGTATCTACCACGCCAGATGTGGGAAGAGGAGGGGTTTTTTCCTAAAGAGACTGCAAAGATAAAGAAGTTCTTGATAAATGATAAACTAGTGAAAATGTATTCCGCACACGATGTGGAGCGGAAGGTGGCCGATGATTCACAATCGTAATATTTGCTCGGAGTTATTTTGCATTACTGACTGACTAGAGAGTAAGCCTCTTAACGTTTTTTCGAATAAGTTTACTAGTGCTAAGAGTCTAGTAGTTTTCGAACTTCCGCCGATAGTGGTTCGACTAATTCCTGATAAGAACTCTCGATTGCTTTTATCAGTCCACCCAATTGCTGAGGCGGGTTCTCGGAACTCGCCTTTTCTAGCCGATGACAGGCTGCAGATAATTTCTCAGCGCCAAGGCTGCCACCACTGCCCTTTAGTGTATGGGCGTCAAACTGCAAAGTTTTGGTATCATTAGTGGAGTGCGATTCCCACATTTTTTCAATTCTTTGTGCACCTTGTTCAATAAACAGAGAAATCAGTTTTTGTAAGCGTTCTCCCATTGCCTGATAGAGATAATTAATTTTACTTGGATCAAGTATGTTGTGGTCTTCCTCTGACGTATTGTCTACTGAATTTTCTGATTCCTCTAATGGCGAGTTAGTGCTTATCCATTTTTGTATCTTGATATTTAGCGAATCGATATTTAATGGCTTGGGTAAATAGTCGTCCATACCCGACTCAAAGCAACGTTCTATGTCTTCTTTGCTCGTATTTGCAGTCAATGCAATAATCGGTGTATTTTGAACGTGCGTCTTTAGTTGACGAATTCTGCGAGTAGCTTCGTAACCGTCCATTTCCGGCATACGTGCATCCATTAGTATCAAATCAAAGACCTTTTTTTCAAGGATAGCGAGTGCCTGTTTTCCATTGTTAGCAATCTCGACCTTGATACCTAAGTTTTCCAACATGCCACCAGCGACAAGCTGATTGACTTCATTATCCTCTACTAACAATATTTTTAAGTCGGCGTAATTCTGTTGTGAAATATTTGACGGGGCAGGGCAGTGAGGTAGGTTTTCTTGGTTGTTTTCAATACAGTTTGCATTATCTTGGGCAGGATATAGTGGCACTGTAAACCAAAACGTACTACCAATGCCCAGAGTTGATTCTACGCCTATTTCACCACCCATAAGTTCTATCAAACGTTTACATAGCGATAAACCGAGGCCCGTACCGCCATATTGACTCGAAATCCTATTGTTCGCCTGCTCAAAAGATTTAAATATACGAGACTGTGCATCATTTTCAATTCCAGGACCGGTGTCGTGAACTCCAAAACGTAAAACAGGGTCAAGAGATTTGTTTAACTGACTAGTAACGGTAATCTTCACTTCGCCTTCATTAGTAAATTTTACGGCATTACCGATCAAGTTGGCCAGCACTTGTCCTAATTTTGTATGATCGCCATTAACCCAATGATCGACTGTGTCGGCGCAAAAATAACTAATGGAGACGTTTTCCGCGATTGCTTTTCCAGAAAAAAGGTTTACCTGATCTTGTAATAACTGTGTGATGTTGAAATCGGCCAGTTCAAGTTCGAGTTTATCTGCTTCGATTTTAGAAAGGTCTAGCGTATCATTTAATAAAGACAAAAGATATTGCCCCGATCGATAACATATATCAACATATTTAAACTGTTTCTTATCGAGCGGCGTTAGTCTGAGTAATTCCAACATACCAAGTACACCATTCATGGGGGTTCGAATCTCATGGCTCATATTAGCAAGAAAATGCGATTTGGCTTTGCTGCTTTCTTCCGCCTTAACTTTCGCTACTTCTAATTCATGTGTTCTGACACGGACAACTTCCTCTAAATGCCTGTTGTGTGTTTGTATCTGTTCATTCATTTCTGCATTTTCAATGGCATGAACCATTAATGTGATAAGGACGTGTAATAAGTTCAGTTTTGCCCCTTCGATTTGCTTACCTGCCTTCAAACAACCTATAAACATTCCATGGACTCTTCGGCGTGTCGCGAGGGAATGCATAACTTGAGGTATTTTAGAAACAGGTCCTACAAACGTAACAGGATAATTACTCTTTAGTGCCCAGGCGAAGGTTCCCTGCTCAATGTGTTTACCAACATCGGTTTCTATTTCCTCGATGGCAGACTCGGGGAAGCAACTTTCCATATTAAAATCGAAAGCATTCTGTACCAAATAAAACGCGAAAGAATCGAAATTTCCCAGGCGATTTATATGCTCCGTTACCAGATCAATGAGCGAACGGTAGTCACCGCTAAAATCATATGCGACTAGCTCACTACTGAGTGATACAATTTCCTCAATACCTTCTGTTAGTTGTGAGCAGGTATTTTCATTATTGTCTCCATATTTTTTCATGCGGCATCACCCAAAATAAAATTTACCGCTTCATTATTCTGGATACTAAGTTGATCTAGGATTGGCGATAAAGCCTCCGCTGGAATGTCAATAATATCAAATATTTTTTTGTTTAAAGGTGGTACAAAATTGTCGCCACTGGTACCGTATTGCATAGCATGGCAGATGACATCCGCCATATGAATAATGCCGACTTCATTTCGATAGCGTCTTGCCGTCATCGGTTTATGATGATTTGCAACTGCCTCGACTAGGCTGTCAGGTAATTTCCAGTTCTTTAGCAGCAATGCTCCTAATGTTGCATGATTAAACCCAAGCTCTTCTTGTTCAATTTTATATAAGAGTTGACCAGATTCTTTTGCGTTCAACAATATTTCTCTTGCCATTTCCTCAAGCTCTGTGTATATAACCAATCGGCCGATGTCATGTATTAAACCGGCAATAAAATAGCGCTCGACATTGGTTTCCCGACGATATACCGCTAATATACGCGCCGCAATACCACAGGCAATACTGTGTCGCCAAAACGATTCCATGTTTACAACGTCTTGAGGTAGATTTTTAAATGCGTTGACAAAAGAACAGGCAAAAACTATGTCGTGTAATTGTTGTTGTCCCATAATCGTGATGGCTTTGGAAATTGTATCAATTTGTGAAGGGAAGCCATAGAAAGCGCTGTTAACCAATCTTAATACGCGTGCGGTGATCGCTGGATCATCTGACAATATAATCTCAAAATCCTTGTTCGATGTATTAGGATTTTTCAGTGCCTCACTGATTTTGACATAGACCATTGGCAGTGACGCCACCTTTAGCATACCGTTAACAATTTTTTCAGGGCTAAGTTTCTTTTTCATCTGTGTCTTCCGTTAACATTATCGCTTTGCGTGCGACTGACTCCTTGAATAGCTCCTGCATAAATTCGTGTTCGAGATTGTTGAATTTAAAAAGTTCCCTGAGCTCAGATTCGGCCTTGTTAAAGGTTTCTACAGTAACTTCAGCTATACTGTCTTTTGATTTTTCGTCTTCGTCAGTATTCAATATCGTGACGCTGATGACACCCCATGCCTGGAGCGCGCGAATGTGTCTGGCCTCTAGAATGCATTCCACACCTAATAAAAAACGTCCATTTGCGTCGTTTACATCCTCTGCTAGTACCATGCCAATATCAAGATCGACTACTCGTTTTACGCCCACAGTAACTATTCTCCTGATCGCTGATTGTTCCTAATGCACACATTATAAATGTTGTGCTAATATTTAGGGCATTCTTGTTCGATTTTACGTTCCAGGACAAAGTGTGTTACTCACAATTTAGTCTGGAGAATTCTATATTAATTCCATTAAATAATTGTTACTTTTTTCCGTGAAATTGTCGGATCAATTTCAACGCCTATTTTTACAGATCGGTACTCACCTATAATATTCGACGGATTAAGAGAAAACTTAACAGTTACAGAGTATTTTTAACCGCGTAATTTGTTGATAAAAAGTAGATTGTTGTTTGTCAATAAACTCGAATCAAAGAAAAACCGGTAGTTAAGTCATTAACTGTGGGTATCATAAACCCAGGGTTGAGATACAATTTGTCGCTTTAGTATCTATAGTAGACCAGAATAATTTATATAGAAGGTAAGATAATGTTTTTTAGGTGTTTTATTTTTGTGCCTGCTGCCTGCGCAGGGCCGTTAGTGTTGATCACCGGATTTACCTTAGGAAAATTACCCAATACCGAGGGGTGTGGTTGCCGGTGGCGTTGGTATTATTCGGACTTGTATTACCACTAATTTTTAATACTGATATAGTTACATGTATAACTAGATCCTCTCTATAAACCACATTACCCCAATAATACTAATAAACCAGGACATACCAGGTCGCAAGTATTTAAAATAGAGCTTATAGCCTGACAACAATACCAATACCGGGACAAAAATTATAATTAGCAATAGCTGTCCAATCTCTACGCCGGCATTAAACATTAAAATCGATAGCACTGATTGTGCTTTAGAAAGTTCTAATGCTGACATGACGTTTGCAAACCCCAAACCATGTACCAAACCCAAGGCAAATACAATTTTCCATAATCCGGAATCAAAAACATTAAAAATATTGTTTAACGCTACCATTACAACGGTTAACGCAATAACCGCCTCTGTCAGGTCAGGTGATATTTTGACGATACCAAAATTAGCGAGCAGAAAAGTTACAGAATGAGCGATGGTAAATGCAGTTACTAACTTTATAACCTCAATCATGATTTTACGGATAGGCTTTCTACTTCCTTGCTTGCCTGATTTTTGTGTCTTAATGGCGGCCAATAGTAAGCAAAGTAAAAAAAGAATATGGTCATAGCCGATCCAAATATGCTCAATACCCGACAAGATAAAGTCTATGTTACCCCAGCTGCTGTTTTTTCTCGAATAGTTTATTTCTGGTTTATTGGCGGTTAAAATTCTGGTAACTGATTTATCGGCCTCATTAATACCAAGAATCAGTTTATGCTTGGCATCAACATCGAACATAAGTTGGTAATTAACCGTCAATGTTTGTACTTTATCGGGACATTGCACTGCAAGTTCAAGTAGTGCATAGTTTTTCTGAATACGCTGGTTTACCTTTAAACCCTGGTAAGATACTTTACAGGTTTTTTTGTTGTTTTGGATTTTAATACCGTCGCGCACATATTTAAAGAGTCGGTCGGAATTTTCCGACAGTTCACCCCAGGTGATTTTTCCATTAAAGTCTCTGTCCAGACCGATTTTATATTCCAAATCCGCTACGGTTAATTCAAGTTGAGCATTTATGGTATTGTTGTTAATATCAAGCACTAATCTGGCGTAATCAGTATTATGGGCCATGCTAATATTAACAGTCGTGAGCAATATTAAAAAAATATAAAGGCGAGTCAAATATCTATTGAGTGTAAACATTTAAACGTATATCTCCCACGTTAGTGTTATCAATCCAGCTGAGAACCACCTTGAGTGCTCTACGATTATTTGCTTCGCCTGCCGCTCTGGCAAGTAGCAAGTAGTCTATGGGCTCCTTTTGTTGTCGCCAGTTATGCAACGCGTAGTGCAGAGCTAATTTAGGGTTCTTTTTGATATAGAGATGGTAATAGGCAAACTCTCGGGCATGTTTGCTAGATTCTGTATAATCTGTTTTCCTAAATTTACTCTCGAATATGCTATCGACCAGTTTGCTTTGTGTTAGTGTGGCTGACGGGTTTGCGATCTGCTGGGCACGAACCAGTCGCAATAACAGAAGGGTGTCGAGATTTTTTCGGTCTAATAATTTCACAACTGTAGGTGACTTGTCTGTTTCTATCAAGAAGTCTGTGTACGCGACCTGTAACGGTACATTATCAGGATATTTTCTCAGGCCGTCTTTAAAATATTTGGTTGCTTGATCGTTATAACCGAGTCTAACCGCCATATCCGTTAACGAAAGTAACATCCATTGCTTGACTGAATCAGAATTTTTGTGATCTAGACGGTACAATGATGAGGTTATCGAGTACGCGCGTTTTAGCTGACCCGTCATCGCGATATTATTCGCACTACAGACGGCCGACAGGATCAATCTGCTAGCGCTGGCTAGTTTTTTACAATGTTTATTCGAAGCAGAGTAGTTACCGCGAAGTGTTAGTATTGCCGAAAGCGTAAAATTAGCCTGCACATGATCTTTTTGCGTGGACAACACCTTGTGCAAATCATTGATCGCAACATCAAAATTGTGATCGTATTGATTAATATGGGCGCTTAGGACTAAAAAATCTGTGGTTAGGTCTTTTCGGGATCGGTATTTATTTATAAGAGTTAGAGCATAGTCATAGTATTTTGTCTGCTGGGTTTCCTGAGCCAGCGTGACCAGATGGGTGGCGACATTAACCACTGTTTTCAGGTTTTTTGGCGAGGCAGTTAATTTCCTTCTATCTTTTTTCAGTAGTTTTTTTAGCTGAATTATTCTCGCTGAATCCTTGTTATTGGTGACAGCGTAAAGCACTTGTTCACTGGATTCAGGAATATAGGCTTTTGCTATTACGGATTCGCATAGCAATCCTGCTGTGCATAAGAAGCTAGCTAATATTTTAGCGACCATTGAAAATGCTCCCATTCCCAAAAACGCGGTAAAGTATAGCGCAAAAGCTAACCTTACCGGATTTCAGGAGAGTCGTTATTTATCAGTTAGCAGGCGAACCTGGAACTGGCGTGGTTAAGTAAGGAAATTGCTGATCAAAGTCCGATGCTTTAACAAGTGCGCCGTCCGTTAGTGGTGCCAATCCAACCGGTGCATCACTCGGATTACATAAACCCAGATCGATCTGTTTTCCACCGAGTGTCACTGGATGACATAGACGTCCCATGGCAACGCGCAACACGATATCGACAACATCATCACCCGGTCGACGACCGTTGGGATATCCTGCAGCATCACCACCAATGACTCCAAGGTTGTTTTGCAATGATGATTGTATCGGTGCAATACTGGTATTTAATCTCAACATTTCTGCAGTCGCAGTTGTTTTATTTAACCCATCGATTCCTGTTAAAAATGCAGCGACCAGATCAGTTCGAGGTATATTGCTTGGTGCCTGAACATTAAATAAAGATTGTAGTAACGCCGGTACGGTTGGGTTAGTGACATATACTGCAAATCGCGCATCTTG
>QILK01000050.1 GCA_003233345.1 Gammaproteobacteria bacterium
ATCAAATACGACCGAAGTGGCTTTAGTATCGACCCAAGTAGTGGTAACGGTTTTTATCTGTTTTAGTTTACCGCCCCCTTTCTTTTCTAGTAACCTCAGGCACCTTTTCCATCGCATAACCAAGGCTCCCGTCCGAAAATAAATTAAGTGCTGTGCTATCGCTACTAGCATTAACGGGCGATCGTATACCGAGATAAACCGGTTTAAGTTTTAGGCTTTGCCCACTAAGCTGCGCTTGTGCCGTTGACAGTTTCAAACGAACATTGTCCCAGTTCTCTCCGGTATTCTGCCGAATAAGCGCATGATAGGTAATATTCATTTTCTTGGCTTTTTTATCAACACGCAAATCATATACCGGCTCCCATTTCGACCCCGGCACGATATAGGAAATATTCAGTCTAACTTTGCCAGGTGAAGTAATCGTCACGATGGCTTCAATGCGATTAGTGGTCTTAGCCCCGGTATTTAACCGATCAAGATTGCTATTAATTTTATCGATCTGCTGCTGAATTTTATATTTATTCTGTTGGTTGTAACGGTTTTCCTTATCCAACTGGGCTAGTTTTTTTCAATAAAAAGCAACCATTTTTACCCATTTGTCTGGATTTAACTGCTGACTCGAAACCGATGACTTAGCGGTAGTGTGTGTCAGTTTTTTTGAGATATCAATGATAAACTGTCTCTCTAGTTTAACCTGCTTATTCTTGTCCTCGATTTCGTGAACCCGAGCCTGCAACCTGTCTCTCGCGACCGTCATTGCTTTTGTTTTTGTATCAACAACTTCAGCATGGTGAACTTTCCGATATTTGACATCATTCAGTACCAGACTACCACTGCCGTTTATCTGAATACTGTCCTGGTCAATATGCCCTGGTAGTTGGTCAAATATTAGCGTGTATTTACCACGGCTAAAATCTTTATCAAAACTACGGGTCACCTGCGCCCGATCCCGATAAACAGTAACAGCCGTAACTTTAGTCTCTACCTTCATGCTATTGGGATTGTCCTTGAGCTGTAACCAGTCCCGTAGACAAATAAGCCACTATAATTAGCGACTTAAATTTGGATATTCTGCGGTATCGATCCATATAATCTCTCCCGTGTCATGATACCCAAGTGTCATGGTATTTTAGTGATTACCATCAGGGCTTCCTATTAAACGCAAAAAAGTGAAACACTGGTTAATTTTCTGCCAATTTGAAGTATTTCAATCCGCTACTGTCTAACCATCCAGCTTGAAATCTAATGTTTTATTTTTCAGAGTTTTAGTTATAATCTGGTGAAATTATTGATTTTTATTTTAGCAAAAATATTGGCTACAAAACCCTACAATAGTTGTATAAATAGCCAAATTAATAACTAAAAGCGTCATTAGCGGAAACAAGTATTAGACAGATTAGCATTATCTCGAGGGATCAAAAAAAATGGGCATTAAATATTCTAAAATAGGAATAATCATTAGTTTAATATTTGTAACTACTACCCTGTCTGCCGGCGGTAATTTCAGGTTACCAAAAATAGATGGCGTTTTTATCAATTGGTGCCTGACCTGGAGCAAGCAATGTGGAAAACCCGCTGCTGATAAATTTTGTCAGATTAAAGGGTTTCACAATGCGACGATATTTAAGAAGATTAATAATATCGGTACGACAAAAATACTCGCTACCGGAAAAACTTGTCACAACCCGGACTGCAATGCATTTCTTTATATTAAATGTGTCCAGAAACCACAAGAAAAAAGTTTTAGTAACAAAAATCCTTACCAACACCCAAAACAAACAGGTACACAGCAGCAACGTCAGCAACAACCAAAACAAACGGGCACACAACAGCAACGTCAGCAACAACCAAAACAAACAGGTGCACAACAGCAACGTCAGCAACAACCAAAACAAACAGGTGCACAGCCACTAGAGCAAACTAATCGGCAGCAAAGAACAACACCGGCTAATCTCCCTCTTAAACAGAGAATACTCAACCCGCGGATTTCCGGCGTACGTGTCGACTGGTGTCTAAATGACAATAAAAAATGTGGTTTACCTGTTGCTGACCGATACTGCCAGAAACATGGATTCAAGTACTCAATCAGTCATCGTCTAAAAGCGAACGTCAGGCAAACCGCCAATATTATTACTGGCAAAGCTTGTGGTGGAAAAGGTTGTAAAAGTTTTAGCTATATCGACTGCCATCGCTAGCAAGTCTGGTGGCATTGCCTATACGCTTGGCCGCAAGAATTAAGACAGGGCACATATCTTGAGTTTTGCGTCCCAAGATCTCTGCAACTAAAACCGCAGCTATCCAGGCTACTTTGGCAAACATTTAGACATTGCTTGTGTTGATCTGGTTTTTTTTTAGTACCAGTAGACGACTTAATATTACTGCGGATAATGTTATTAAATCGCCGACTCCGGCTCTCTTGCTGTGGACCCATGACATTTATTTCTGCTTCCAACTGTTCTAGTTTAGAATTAGAATCACACGGATGATCCACATAGGCATAACTGCCATCCATTTTTTTACACTTATAGACCGCCGCCGTTGTATCGACAACAAAATAAGGCGAGCTAATTAGTATTAATAATATTAGTCTTACTAGAATATTCACGTATCGCTTCAGCTTAAGTAAATGTCTTTAACTAGATCGGCGTCGCCTTTAAAAACTAAAGGCGCCGTCAATAGCATTACTTATTTAATTGCAATTATTCACCCTTTTCCCCCATCCCGGCTTTGATACTGACAGCGCTTTTGCCTGAGTCTCATAATGACCATCACTATCGAATCGATGAGACAAAAGCAATATCGCTGTTCTGAGTTTTTTTCTATTCGAACGATTACGTTTATAGTAGATTCCGATACAGTGGCTGGTATCGGCGAGTCCCTTTGCCAGATACATTTCCGGACCATATCCATTAACAACATTACCAAGATGCCCCTCTAATACTGGAACGCGACGACCATTGCGCGCGATTCTAAATCGAGGTTGTCTATTATGGGGTTCATATTGTTGATCGTCGCCCTCGGATATGACGCTGAGGTCGATATCGGTGCTATCGGTATTCCATTCACTTGTATACAAAACACCTGATTCCGGCAATTGCATATTCGCTAGTTCGCCAAGTCTTTTTCTGGCGTAGGCAGCTATTGTTTTCCCCCCATCTTGGAAACTTAATTTTTTTAATAACATGCTGTATTCCAGATTAGCCATCTTAACCATTGAATAATACTGCGATCGCCACTGTCCGCTTAATGCGATCTCGTAGTAAAGTGCCGCTAACGCATAGCGTTTGTTAGCGACTAATAAACGCGCCAAGGCAATATAGGTTTGTGGCTCATAAGGTCGGGTTTTTAGCAACCGGCGTGCGAGATAATAGGCATCACGATTTTGCTTCCAGGCGACTGAGTAATAGAGTGCTTCACGTTGTAATCGAGCATCACTACTTTTATTTTCGACAAGCGAACTCAATGCTATCAATTTTTGAGCGTTATCCTTTTTTCTCTGCGCCGAACGCCATTCTCGCTTTATATCGGCAAATGCCAGTTTTCTATTTTTCAAGCGGTTAATATACCGCCTGCCCGCTTGTTCATTATCAATTGGTTTTACACTACTCCCACCCCACGCATCGGGATTAATCATAAACGCACTCGGTGCCAATTGAATGACCAGTTGCTTTCCTTGATCCGGGAACTTTAGCTTAACGCCTTGTGTCTTTTCCAAACGGGTTAATAAACCGATAAAACCATCCTTACCGGTAAACAGACCATATTGAAATGCTTTGTTAAGATCTTTAATGATAGCGTTAGCCATTTCTGACTTAACTAAAACCGCATCACTACCCTTCCTTATGTTAAAGCGCTTATAGTCATGATCAGACTCAAGCATCACTAACGAAGCAGATTTTCCCACCACGCGAAAATGACTGGCATAGGCAATACTGGTTTTTACCGGTTCTGCTGATGCAGATTCCATCTTTTGCACAGCAATTTGCCCAAAGTAACGCGGTGCCAAACTGGAATTAAGCGCGATCTTAACCGGTATCCGCCTAACGAGAGTTTGCTGACCATTTGATAAAGTAAAGCTTACTATCGATTGCTTTGACAATGATCCTCGTCCAGCAATTGTCAGTTGTTGCCCAGGAAATACCCGTTTCGACTCCCCTTTAAGTAGAATATCGCTGGCACCTGAAATACTAATTTTCTTGATCATCCACCCGGCTTGCCGATGGGCTCGAGCAAGTTTCCCCAGACTGTTTGCGTCATGCGCGCTATAATAGGCCCCGCCTGTCGCGTTGGCAATCGCTGTTAATAAAGTCGCATTGACACCCGATAACGATACACTGTAAGTAAAAACCGGCCCTGACTGATGTTGCCTCAGGCGAGTCTTTAATTGCGAAATATTATTTTCGCCCCAAGTCACCGCGCCATCACTTATCAGGTGCCAACTGGTATCCCTTGGCACGCCTTGATACCAGTTAGGTTTAATGGCAGTCTTCAACGCCAGATCAATGTCCGTCGCACCTTCTAACACCCATCGGTTGGCATCACTAAAAAACTTCGCCCGATTCGCGGCATTGTTTTTTACAAAACGATTTTGCCACCAGCTAGTCCGTATATTAAATGATATGACATTAAATTCACGAATACTGTTCTGGTTGCGGACCAGGATTTGCTTTAACAATTCAAGTGAACGATTGAAGTGAGAAGGATTTGCACTCATCGACCTGTCGAGGACAAAGATAGCGCGTCTATAACCCTTCGATAGCTTGGCTTGCTTAGACAATGGGGTTAAACGCGTTACGAAATAATGCCCGGTTTTTTGATCGAATCCTGATAATGCGATATTAGCGCTCGTCTGAATAGTGAACGCGATCGATTTCTTTTTAGGATTTTTAATAGAATAGAGATTACGATTGCTCTTCGAGCTTGTCGGCCGGTAACCTGGTACTGATATTTTTAATCCCGGCTTTTTGGCAATATCAACATATATCGCCGTTTTTTGTGCCTGTTTAGGCACCGACAGATTATAGACAAGATTGTCTTTGACCTGTAACAAATCGACATCGTATCCAACAACAATACGATGCATCTTATGTGCTTGCAGTGGGAAAACTTTACCATTAAACACACCAGCACCCGACCATTCCAGTAACGCCGGATCAACACGTCGGCGTGTGGTCATATGATAAGCAAAGCCGGCCTTTGCACGCGGTACCATTCTTGCTACCTTGACCGTTTTCCATCGACCATAGTCGTGTTTGTTGGCAAATTTTTCTGCGAATACCTGTTTAGCCGATCGCTCTGGATTGCCAAGATCAGGTAGCTGTGTTGACCAGTCTTTTTGCACCTCTGTTTCCCCAAAAGCAAGATAATGCGGGTTAGCGCCGTTAGGCAATCTGAGCTGAAACTGCCCTTCATACTGTTTGTTGTAACGGTTATAAAAATACAAGTGCATTTTCACCCTGGCCCGAAACCCGTCTATTTTAACATTCATTCTAACCGCTTTAAGTGGCAGGGATTTTTTATCACCAACCGACAATCTTGCACTATTAGCAAAAAGACTGGAATGTTTCCAGGTTTTTGTTGCCTTTTTATTTTCCGATTCTTTTTTAACGGTGCTTAGCGGGGTAGGCACGGAAACAGGTGATGAGTAAGTAGGCGCAGAATCTGAGGCAGCAAACTTTTTAGCACTTCCTGAACATCCTGACAATATTGAATAGGCTATGACAACCGTCGTTACCCATAACACACCAAAATACGATAATTTTTTATTCACAATCATGACTCCCTAAAGTGATTTTAAACTGATCGAATTATTAACCAGTCGCATCATTGAAAGATCATGATAAAATCATTTGCAAGTCATTATGTATTGGTCTAAATTAGTTAAAAATTCATTATTTGTACTATTAATATGCAAATATTCCGATAAACCTTTACAAGGTCATCAGAACATCATCGGAAAGTCACCAAAATTTAACAAGCTAGTCTTAAAGGTGGTAAGTTAAAGGGGAATAAATTGCTTGTGAACAGATAAATTTTTAATTGCCTGACAGCAGCTATACTATCAATAACGATATAACCTTTACTGGCAGGAACAAAACATGGCCAATATATTTGAAGATGCGACATCCCGACTCACTGAAATTCTTTCACATTTAACCGTTTCTGATGATATACGCGAACGACTTTCACATCCAAAATTGGCACTCAGTGTCAGCATTCCAGTACGCATGGACAATGGCAAACTCAAAGTTTTTAAAGGCTATCGTGTGCAGTTTGATGATACCCGCGGCCCTTGCAAAGGCGGTATTCGCTTTCATCCTCACGTTAATCTCGATGAAGTCACGACGCTAAGTTTTTGGATGACCATCAAGTGCGCCGTCGTTGGATTACCCTTTGGGGGTGCCAAGGGCGGTGTCATTGTCGATGCAAAATCACTTTCTAACCTGGAACTGGAACGTCTTTCCAGGGGGTATATTCGTGCTATCGCTGATGTCATTGGCCCTAAACGTGATATTCCGGCGCCCGATATGTATACCAACGCGACCATTATGGGTTGGATGGCCGATGAATATTCGCAAATTGTACGTCAACAGGCGCCCGGCGTCATCACTGGAAAACCCGTGCATTTGAATGGCTCGCTGGGACGCAAATCAGCCACTGGACGCGGTGCCTTATTTACCTTAGATCAATGGATAAAATCCCAAAATCTAAAACCAAAAAAACTGGAAATTGCGGTACAGGGTTTTGGCAATGCCGGTTATCACTTTGCAAAGCTGGCACATGAGGCAGGCTATAAAATCGTCGCTATCTCCGACTCCGAAGGCGGTGTTTATGCAAAATCAGGGCTCGATCCAGATTTAATCATGCAACACAAGCTGTCGCGACGACAACTAAAAGCCGATCTCTATTGTGATGCCACCGTCTGCGAAGATCCTGGTTACGAAGTTCTTTCTAATCAAAAATTGCTGGAACTGGATGTCGATATACTTGCGTTAGCTGCAAAAGAAAACCAAATTACCAAGACAAACGCCGCCAATATCAACGCCAGAAATATTATCGAGATCGCCAATGGCCCTGTCAGTAGTGCCGCCGACTCAATACTCGAAGCAAAATCAATTAATGTGATTCCGGATGTACTTTGTAATGCGGGTGGCGTTACTGTCAGCTATTTCGAATGGGTGCAAAATCGAGCTGGTTTTTACTGGGACGAAGAAGAGGTCAATCAACGCCTCAAAACCATTATGGATCGTGAGTCGAACCTGATATTTGATATGGCCAATGAAAAAAATATTAGTTTGCGTACCGCTGCCTATCTGCACGCAGTAAAACGCATCGCTGGCGCGATTGGCGAACGCGGTACACATGAGTTTTTTCAGAATAAATTAATTGCATAACTAATTATCAATTAGTTTTTTGAATAAATTTGTTACTCCTAATAAAGACAGGTGCGGGATAAGCGCCAGCATGTATTATTTTTACCAACCTCATCGCTCTATCCGAGCTGCCCATATTATTAATTTCAAAAAGTTTGAACATGGGTTCCATTATTGTTGCTACATTTATTATTTCCTTTTTCTCTATTATATTATTATTAGCGTCTTTAATAGTACGCGTAAGAACCATTGCTACCTGCTGCCCTATTTTTGACCTTGTAAAGTCAAAATTTTTCTTACCGCCCTCCTCACTTAATACCAAGTGAATCGCATGTGTAGGCACTTTTCCATGACTAAACCCTGCAGCTACTTTTTGAATATCGTCTGAAGTAATATAAGGTTTTCTTTCCAAAACATACTGTCTCACCGGGATTTTATCGTTCAGATTAGGAGATCGTGCCGTGGTTACAATTTCATATCGTGGGCCTGGAGTTACGAATGTTCCGCCCCCTAAAATTTCTGAGCCTGGTTTTACGCTAGTCAAATAAATGCCAAGATTTGCTGAAATCAGATTGACTACTTTGTCATTTTTCTTGTTTGACAATATATAGACTAAAATATGACCCTTTTTTGTTTTTTCGGTAACCGATCGTAATCCCAAACTACTTGCTCTTTTCCTAATAATACGCATTGTTTTTTTATAGTGGTTATTTGTTATTTGGGAAATCGACTTGTCATCAAGTTTAAAAACAAGATAATATTTTTCATCCTGTATTTTTAAATTCACAGAAAATTTTATTGGTATAGACTGACGACTTAATGGGATTCCTGAAGAAAGGTCCACTGCCTTATTTTCTTTAAGCGTAAAAACAATCGCTGCATTTCTTATCGATATATTGGTATAGCGAATTTTTTTTTGACGCAATACTTCGCCAATCTCTTTAGAAACCGGTTTTAGATAATTATTTATTGAATATTTAAGAGAATGATCTAATTCTATCAACATCCCTGAATGATTTAACTTAAGTTGAGAAATTGTTAGATTTTCTTCAATATTACTGTCGCATGCAACCAAAAATATCGTGCATAATAATAGCGCCAGTATCTTACTGTAATTATCGATCATATTCTCCCCAATAGAGTAATAATATTACTATGAGACTGGACAAGTATTCAATATTGTAGCCCGGACTTCGCGCAGCGAACGCCGGGGCCATATTCTCGTTTTAATTGAATTTAAAACTACTTTTCTTCTTCCCCGGCGTTCGCTGCGCGAAGTCCGGGCTACTCTATGAAATTTTTAGGCATTCAATTGTTTTTGCTTATAAAGTCTTCAAGAATGCTCACCGGTACTGAACCCGCCTGCTGTGCTTTAAGCACACCCTTTGGAGAAAACAAGATAAAAGTCGGTGTACCTAAAAGCTCTTTTTGAGTTAACACCAAATGATATAACGAGAAAAACTCACGTGACACAGTCAGATTGGGAAATGTTATTTTATGTCGTTTAACAAACGCTTTAGATTCTTTTAATTTCTCCCAACCATCAATGGTAATACCCAGAATGACTGCATCTTTGTTTTTATGTTTTTTGTGAAATGCTTCGTAACTATGCGCTTCTTTGTTACAAGCAGAGCAATCGTATGCCCAAACCATAATGATTAGCCATTTACCCTTGCCGACATACTCGTCCAGACTTTTTCTAGCACCATCAAACTGCCGTAAAACTTTGGCCTGCATTATATTCGAGCGGCTTAAGGTTGGTTTTTTAGTCTCTGCGGCTTGAACCAGATTAATATTGACAATAATAGAAAATATCAGCACAGGAATAAGCAATAGTATCGGCTTAATATAGTTTGCATAGGGTTTGTTTTTTGACATTCTATTTCTTATCCACATAATATTAATCACTCTATCTAGTTAACCAAGCCTTTTAGCTTGCCTTTGTAATTTTTATATTTTTCTTTAATCCCGGTGATACTTGATCCGGCCATTCTTTTTGTCAGCCCGGTAAACACTGATTTCCATAAATTGGCAGCGTCAAGTGAGGCGTGTCCTTTAAACTGTTGGTCTTCTAACTTCAAGGTAAAACTGAGATCATATTTATCTTTATCACTATTGAGGTATTTGACCACTGGCTTTAGTAAAAGTGCCTTTAATCTTGATGTATTTTCCGGAATTTCTGCGACCGGATTACTGATTCGAAAACGCCAACGCGAATCAAACACCGAAGCCGTATCGCGCTTCCAGGTATTATCGACATCAATAAATAGAATACCGGATTTAAGCCATCGTAAACGACGATTAACGATTACTCTTAGTGTGGCGACATCTAAATTTTCGATTTTCCACTCTGTATGCCGACTACCATTATCGCGTTTGCTCGTTATTTTTACCGTATGGTTGTTAATCGTTCCTTGCAGATTCGATTTAAAAAACAGATCAAGCAAAACATATTTTCTTCGCAACGGGCTGGCTTCGCCTTGCTTGATAACGACATCGATGGATTTTTTTTCAGTTTTAAGATATTGACTGGTCAATTTTAGTTTCGCATCCCGAACACTAAAAGAGTCAATGATAAAATTATTTTTCTTACGTAAAGACCAGGGTTTGGGCTTAACCCTAATCATTTCCCCACGCACATTCTCGGCAGTGACATACTTAAATCGAATCGGTTTATTAATAAAAGAAAAATAGTGAATATTTAGTTCAACTTGTTTTATTGTTAGATCAAAATTTGTATAGTCATTATTACTGCGAGTAATTCGCAAACCATCGAAATTAATTTTGCCGGTAAAAAGATTTCCGCTGGTCTTGGTATATTCAATTTTAATTTTATTTTTCTTATAAATTCTACTTAAGCTCCAATCGACAACCTGGCTAAAGAAAAAGGTATTTAAAAGAAAAATAGCCAAAAACAGAAAACCAGCTAATCCAAGTATACTCCATTTGGCAATTCTAAAAAATTTGTTGTCGGTGCTGTTTATTGACTTTGATTTTCGCATAGTTAATAGTGGTAGTGCTTCTGCTCCTGTATTCTTTTACGGGTCATAATTATATACTCCGGAAACGTCCACCAGCCACGCTGATGAATACGGTCCATATGCTGTTGAAATAATCGATCACCATACTCGATTCTGTTTAATGCATAAAAATCATACTTTACAATAAATACCGGATTTTTACGAAATATTCTAGCGATTAATCGCGCAAAACATAAACCTATTCGATAAAACAAGTTTAACAAACAACTAACAATAGTTTTGAACATTCCTTTTGAGTTAACAACAGACATGACTTCCCCCCATTCCATAGAAATCGATAATCTGGTAATTAAGACATCCCCAACCGCATCATTAATTACCAATAGCAACCCTGCTAAATCTATCTTTGAGTATAGTAAGCTATCAGGCAGATGCCAACGTAAAATTGCTAGCCACCAACCCTGCTCAAGTCGAATACACTGGTCGTTTATTCCCCTTATTGTCGATTGCTACATAAGTAAAATCGGCTTCGGTGACTTTAAATCGGCTGGTATTATCGATATTTTCCCTGATGACTGGCTTAACCCAAACTTCTAAATGGGTGGTCATAGAGGTGGTGCCTACTTTGAGCAACTTACCATAGCAGCATACGATATCGCCCACCTTAACGGGCTTAAAAAATTTCATCGCATTAACGGCAATCGTCACCGTTCTGCCAGCCGATATTTCTCTCGCCAGAATACTCCCGGCCATGTCCATTTGCGACATTATCCATCCACCAAAAATATCGCCATTGGAATTGGTATCATTCGGCATTGCAATCGTTCTAAGTAGCAAATTACTTTGCGAATCTGTATCAATACTCTCCATAATCAATCCTTTCTAACTATCTAAATTTCACTTGTGTATGGCTACAAGCTGCTTGGATACAATGGTGAAAATGGTCAATAAAGCGCCATTTTCGATTGTCAATTGCTGTACTTTTTACCTTTTAGCCGTTAAAAGTACTTTATAATATTCAGAATATTAAACTGAATTCTACCAGGGAACGTTTAAATTACTGCAACCTGACCTCTAGCAGAAATTTAACCTTACTATAAAAACAATGGAACAAAGTACACTAATAACACTAATTTCCGAAGAACTAAGGAACATTAAAGACGAAGATGATTCTTATCGAAAGTTTGTCAATACTTATATCAAAGACGGCTCACTAAAACGTATTGCGCAAACGACCATCGACGAGATTAGTGCAAATTTATTTAGTCCTGAATCTTGCGCTTTGACCATTGACCCGGTCACGTTCATTATTACTTGCTTTCCTGGCGCTATTGAATCCGCTACCCAGTTTTATATCAACGGTGACACCGGTTACTCATTTCAATTCGCAAATTTACTTAATAAATTAGGATACCAGAACGCGGTACCTGAAGTAGTCGTGCATATCAATTTCGGCGATTTAAGCTTTTCTCCTTGGGTAAGAATAGTACTACTCCCTCATAATTTCAAAAAATACCCGTTTACTCCTCGATTACCCATAGAAGTATTGTCCGACCAAGAGCGGTCATTAATAAAGTTAAGCAAACCCACATCAGCGACACAAGAGAAAGTTGAATTCACTAGTCAAACAGAAAAAAAAATTACCAAGCTCGATAACGAAAACAAGCTCGATAGCGGAAACAAGCTCGAATCAAAAGTACAGTCTAAAAAAGCCAAACTAAAAAAGAAAATTGAACTGATTAATCGTAAAAACCGTCGAAAGAAAAGTGTTCGATATATAAACAGCCCAGTGCCACTCATCAATATTGCATGCACTGACCCATTATGCCCATGTAAAGATGCATTAATACCAGTCGGCGAAGGCTATCTGTATATCTCTGAAACCATGGTTGAATTCAGAAATCACTACCAAACAGACGCGGCATTTTTTCAAGGACTTGAAGAGTTAAATACCAGCAACCCCGATCTGGCGAATAAACTAAAAATCGATTCGAATTCACTGGATGCCCGATTAATGTGTGAAATTAGTGCCCGAAACTGGGATTTGGACCTTAATTTAGCCGCCCTCGATGCTAAATATTGGTGGGAAAATGGCGAAATTCCATTGCGTTCGACCCCAATTACAGGCAATAATAAACCCTTTAACGCTCTAGCAATAGAAATTTGCGACCATTTTCTTTATGAACAAGCAGTGTCTATGGAAACGCAAAAACTGGAAGAAGAAGCCTATATGCAACCTGAATCTACATTTCCGTCTAAAATTTCGCCCCTTGACGACTCTCCAGTCAAGCAATTCAGGGTATTGGAGCAGGCTTCTGAGTGGTACGATGATCCAAAAATGCGTGGTAAGCATATAATTCCTACATCAGAAATTAATATTGATAAACTCAATGAATTACTAAATCACGTTTGGGTAGCCAAAATAATCGTAAATCCGCATAAAAATTATGCCACCAAAGTAGATCTGGATGATATTGGGCTATTTTTAGTCAATCAACTTAATCGATTAATGAAGAATAAACATTCTCTAGCGCTAAAAGAATCGGTTGAAACCTGCAAAAAACACCTTTCGGCCAAATGTACCGGGTGTAGTAGCAATCTGACTGGAAACACAGTCTATGCCGTTTCGGCTATGCAACTAAAAGATAACCCCGAGATCAACGATGAAAGATTAAGGTCTCTGGTCGAGGGAGAGTGTCCCTATTGTCAGGCAAATGAAATCTACCTGGTATGGCAAGGTGGAAACGATCTGGATAGCATCAGCGTTAAACCCCAGCCACAAGAAATATCTACCGGAAAAAAAGCTGATAATAGCCGCGATACTAATAAAACAGAAGAACACTTTTATAAAAAAGCCATGCTATACACGCGTAAAGTTGGCAATAAACTTTCGCGGTTAACAAAAGGAATTAATATTGCAAAAAGTCTATTCGATAAGCGGCCTAAACCTAGTAAGTCAGAAAAGCAATAAATGGCTAATTGTGCCATCGTTTAGCCTTAATTAATTAAGTATTCCCGTCAACCCTGACGGCGGTATCAAATCGTTTCTTGATACATTCCAGATGGCTTAATAAATGACTCTTTTGACTAGAACCAGAGCCAAATACTTTCCCTTTTAACTTAACCAACGATGTGGTGACATTAATACTCGATATAATCAATTCCACCTCAACTGGCCATTTAAAAGTACTGCTCGACGACGATTCCTCCTTAATTTTTAAAGAAGCTTTTTTTTCTTCCAGTACACCCCAACCAATATCACGAACGATACGCCGACAAAGCTCACGAGCATCGTTAAACGATATGGCTAATTCTATACTTTTATTGACAGTGGTGATTAACATCATTTACCCCTTGTACACCTCGAACCCATTCTTTTGTATAGCAGACAAACCCTGGTCATACAAATTCATACCCGCTAGTATACAGCAACTGATGGCATTACCTAATTCAGGGTTATATGATCAATAAATATTTTATATTTAAAAATCAGCCAAATACGGCTATAATATAACCTAACTTGTACGTCCATTTGTCACTATCGTTTAATACAAAATTAACTAATTTTCACACTGCAATATAGGCTTCCGAATGATTTTCTCAGCTAAAACCAATATTTTAATATTAGCCGTCATCTTATTTCTTCACATGGCAACTTTGTTGGCGACTGGTAAAACCGAAGATCCAAAAAATCCCGTCGTTATCATCAAGACCGATCAAGGTGATATCTATGTAGAGCTATTCCCCAAAGAAGCGCCGAAAACAGTCGAGAATTTTATCGACCTAGCCACGGGTAAAAAGGAATTTAAAGATCCCGACACTGGCAAAAAAACTAAACGCCCTTACTATGATGGACTGGTTTTCCATCGAGTCATTAAAAATTTTATGATTCAGGGCGGTTGCCCCCATGGCACAGGCACTGGTGGACCTGGGTATAAATTCGAAGATGAAATAAATGGCAAATCGCTGGGACTTGATAAACTACAAGCGTTTAAAAATAACATACCGCATCCATGGCTTGGAATCAAATCGCAAGATGACTTTATTCGTGCTATTCAGTCACCAATAATCCGAAAACTTAAGATCAAGTCACAAAAAGAATTTCAAAAACGTAAGGCCGAGGTAGAAAGTGAACTTGATAAATTCAAAAAATTAAATTTGCTACAGGCATACGAGTACATGGGTTATAAATTCAGCGACAAACTTAAATCACGCCCACCGAAGCGCGGTGTTCTTGCCATGGCTAATTCCGGTCCAAATACCAATGGCTCGCAGTTTTTTATCAATATTATCGACACACCCTGGCTTACTGCAAAACATACAGTGTTTGGCAATGTCGTCAAAGGCATGGATATTGTTGATAAGATCAGTAATCTCAAAGCCGAACCAGGTGCCAGCAAGCCTAAAGTCAAAATTATTTCTATTCGTCTGGTAAAAGCTAAATAAATTAATTCAAGACAAAAACCTCGTCAATTTTTGACTTAACGAGGTTTTTATAATCTACTTCAACATTAGTGTTTCAGTTTGACCAATATTGCCGATATTCTGGTAACTTCTGGGCTACGATTACCGAATTGATTTTTAGCGATATGCAATAATTTGTTATAGTACCTAACTGCATTCTTGATATTACCCACAGCTTGATATTCTTCGGCCAATAATTTATTGATTTGATACATATGCTTATTGTCAATACCATATTTGACCTTGTATTCTTTTAATGTAAACTCATGATACTCAATCGCTTTCCTATATTGCTTTAAATTTTTATATGCTTTTCCAATATTGTGATAAACAGAGGCAATTCTAACTCGGTTTTTTGGCATTTTTTTTTGTAATACATTCATTTGTTTCTGAAAATATTTAATCGATTCGATGTGACTCCCTATTGCCGCCAATGATAAGCCCATACGATGATAATCAACTGCATAAGGTTTAACTGTATTGCTATTGAGAGCAGTTTTGTAATATGCGATCGCTTTTCTATAGTCATGAGAATAGAAATACAAATCTCCGAGGCTGACCTGGAATCGATACACATATTTTTCACGTACATTTTTCGACTTAAATTTTAACGCAATCGATAATCCCTTCTGATAAAAACCAATAGCCAGAGGTTTTTTCTTTTCCAGAAAATACGTGCGACCGATTTCTCTATACGCAGTTAATATTAATCTGTTCGGGGTATCCCTGCCGCGGTAAATTTTTAATGCATTATTTAAATAGGACCTGCTTTTCTCATAGTTTTTAATACGCGAATAGGCAAGACCTAAAGCAATACTGTTTCTGCCGATTTCAGTATGATCCTTGCCAAGGATAGATTGAAATATTTTCATACTCTTTTCTAACGATTTAATCGCAAGAAAATATTGACGTTGCTTTTGGTATTTCATTCCCTTGTCAAAATAATAGTTAGCATTTTCTAATCGAGGTTCAGCGAAAACCGGGGATAAAAATAAAATTAGCAGCAGTACGGAAATATGGGGTTTATAGTTCATCATTTCATTAATAGCTACAATCCTTTTTAACGCTTTTGTAAGTCTTCGGTTTTTTCAATTTCCTGTTAGCTTTGCTTTCAATAAAGTCTACCACTCCTACATAGCAGCGGTCTTTAATGTAACGGTTTTTATAGACAATCAAATACTCTCTGTTCTTTATTGGGGAAAAAGAAAAACTTACTGCACATCGAGCACTAACTTCGCTGCCGTCACGGTGTACCATCGATTTCTCGTCTAAGACTGTAAAAACTAAGTTGTTACCAGCAGGAATTTGTACTTTTTTGATGTAATTATTAGACGGTTTATAATCAAACTCGGTAGGGATCCCTCTGAGTTTTTGCACAAGCGTTTTAATAGGTATATTTGGACTTTTCTCGGCTGATTTATATAAATTGCTGCCCTGTTTGAACTGACTACACTGCTTATCTTTAAACAAACCAACTTGTGCAGTACTTGGGATATCCAAATATAAGGTGGCGGTGTCCTGGGTAGGTAACATTGTGTATGGCTTATCTTGCCAGCTAAAACAGCCTGACAAAGACATTATTAATATTAATACACTAGCACTGTAAAAGACTTTTTTTGATAAAGACACTAAATTCCCCTTATAACTTAGCAACTCAGAATATATATTACTACAATTACTGTTTAAATCATAGTCATAACCAATTCATGATAGCTAACTTCAACTTAAGGGCTGGCAAAATGACATCGCTAGTGACATAGTTATGGATATTTCAGCGTTTATATTATCACTTACAGCTGTCATTTATTGCTGAAATATTAGTCGGAAAAAACATAATGTGTCAGTTTAATCGTTGAGTCATTAGTAGCACTAGCGGTAAAAGTCACTCCCCACCCCGATGCTCTTTGTCGATAGTTTATTTCTTTTAAGACGCCCCCAACACTCACTAGATCCAACGTACTAGCCCACAGCTTATCGGGCTTTTTAGAGTCCTCCGCAAAAGTATGTTTACTAATCAGTTTCTTCGGCCATTTAATTGTTAGTGGCACATGAAATAAGCTTCGTGATATAAGAAAGGCGTCAACGATACTCGCTTTTTTTAGGGTAATCGTCTTTTCATTACCGGCATGGGATTTTTCAGACGCTTCGATATCCTTATTGGTATATTCAGAATCGATGCTGAATTTTTTTAACTTTTTATGGTAATCTGGAAATGACGGTTTCTCGCCTGTGGATACCGGGAACCGGGAAATAAATCCGGAAAACACGTATCCTGACTTAGGTCCAAATTTAATTTTGACCCAAAATCCTTTGATACCACCGGCTTCAATTGATTCATCGATTTCAGGAGTGGCGATAACTACCGCCGACTGACCAAAAGCGAGCGATGCCATTCTTTCTGCAGATTTTGAAGGTTCCGTTCTAACGATCAAACCATTATTCGAATGCACATATATTTTTGTTTTTTCCAGAAAGGTTCTAGTATCAGTCATTTGCGCGCAAAAACTGTTTGTAAACGGTGCCATGATAAAGACTGGGATAAGAAATAACGAGATAAATCGTATAGTCATTAGCCGCTCTTCTCTATTAAATTTTAAATATAATAACAATTTATTATAGCTAAACCCATGTCATTTTTAATATTAATTACCATATTTTTTCTTTTTTCGTTTTGGTATTCTGGAAATTTTCTGTAATCGACGCCAGTACTTTCTTGTCGAATTACCGGGATAGGCAATCATTAGGAACGCACAGTTGATAAAAACAGTTCTATTATTTAGTAATACTCATGCCTTTCGCGATAACCATCGCCCCGCCTATATTTAACACGCTCTTTAATCTCAACTGGTACATTTTTTTATTCGCAATAACAATATAATAAACATCCTGTTGCCGCAATTGACACGAGGTCCTCGCGTGCTTTTTATTGATACCGGTAAACCTAGCGTTTGCCCATGCTTTTGTACCAATTTTTTTCCTGATTTTATTAAAAGATATCGTCGCAGATTTCTCATAGCTGTCATGAATTTTATCGATATGCTGATCTTCATCTACCTTCATCGCTTGTTTATATTTATCCGGCGTACATCGTCGCATTTTGGCTAAATACTTCTTTAGTGCCGGTTTCTGCATAATAATTTTTTTAAACAGCTCGATATCGTTGCTTTTTAGTGAATCAAAAGAAATACGGGCGATATCCTCGATCCCCAGCGGTTCGGCAACC
>QILK01000126.1 GCA_003233345.1 Gammaproteobacteria bacterium
CCCAGGCCAGCCTCTCGATCTCCGATCTCACCTTCTCCCTGCGCCTGCGGCATTAGTGCACAACGCTTGAAGCGGGTTTTCGAAGCTACCGTGTCCTGCTCTCGCCCCTTACCTACAGTCCCTGTAGGCAATATCGACATCGAGACATGCGGGAAATGTGGCGGTCCAGTCAAGGTCATCGCCTGCATCGAAGACCCGGTGGTTATCGAAAAGATAATCAACCACCTGAAAGAAAGAGAAACCGTTTCAGGAAAACCCATTCGATTACCCCCCGAGATTCTTTTCAACAGATGCTGGCATGGCAATGGCATTCTCAAGAAGTGACAAAAATAATTATAGTGAATTTCTCAGAGAGTGTTTGCCAAAGCCGACTGTGGATTTCAACACAATTCAATCAGAATAAAATTACATTTACAGATGACTTAGCAGGAACAGAGTACCAACGTAGAGCTGGAGCAGCAGCTAATAGGATTTAGATCGCCGCAGGTAGGAATATTTGTGATCGCCCGACCAACTGCCCCTTCGTTAGAGAGCACGGATGAAGCTTATCAAGCATTGTTACCAGGTAGTTGAATAAAAAATGATGTTGGACGCTTACAAGTAATTAGCCCCCTATTGTGGCCCGATTAACTGGGTTCAATAGCTCTATGCCGTTGGATCAAATATAAATTAAAAAAACCTAAGGCCTCCCTTTCTTCAGCAAGGCCTTAATCGCTTCGGAGTGCGCATATTCATAAGCCATTTTTCCATCTACGGACTTCAGTCTAGGATTCGCTCCTAGTTCAAGCAGAATTTGAATTGTCTGAAGATGTTGTCTGACTTCTGCTTCCCTCCAGCCCGAATTGTAGGCGACAGAATGAAGAGGGGTAAATCCTGTTCTGGGTTTTTTACTATTAACTTTTGCGCCATACTGTAACATTAGCTTAATCAAATATTTCTTTTCTGCGTAGGATTTGGCTGATCTCCTTGCTACCAGTGTGTGAAATGAACTATGGTCCCGGTCTTCTTTTTTAATCGAAGCGCCGTATTTTAATAAAGCTTCTACTATTTTTGGCTTCTCAAATCTGGAATGATGACACAAAACTGACCACTCTCCACTTTTAGCATTCACATCGGCACCCTGCTTAACTAAAAATCTTACCATTTCAAGACTTTTCGCTTCCATTAATGGTGTTTTCTCCCGCTTATTTTTAGGGGGAAAACTAAAACCGACATCTAACGCTATTTTTAGCAGTTGAACGTTGTCGACGTTAACCAGGTAATACACAACATGTTTGCCATAGACGTCCTTATTTTTAACCCCTTTACTGTTCGATAAAATATATGAAACAATAGACTTACCTAAATGAAACATGACCAAATTTTTTGAGCTCTTATAATAACCCATCGCTCCAATTGCTTCTTGCAGGCCTGATTCCATTTCATTTGCACTTGTAGCACGACTAGTGCCTCCATGTTTTAGTAAAAAGAGCGCGGCCTTGTAATCTTTCGACTCGATCGCATAATGCAGTGGTGTCAAAGCGACGGAATCGAGTGTATTGACATTAACGCCATTTTTAATTAGTTTCTTAAGATGATTAAGGTCACTCAATATAAGCACTTGATGTATCTTGCTAAATTTTAATCCTGGTACTTTAAACTTATAGATATTGGCTGGGCTTTCCCACATCATCAGCTTCATTTCACTTTTAATCGAAAGTGACTCAGTCGGCTTTTTACTTTTTAACATACGCTTTCTTAGCACATAGCCAGACTTTGCATACACTAAATAAGTATGGCCCACCAAATCTCTAGTATCATGTTGCAAATCCGCATTATCATAGGGCGAGTACACATCAGCAATACCCTTACACCTGATGATTTTTGCCGTTCTATGATTAAATTTAATTATCTTGTTTCGCTGAGTCCCTTTAATAGCCGTAATTACTCGTAAGGTTACTATACGTTTATCGCCTGAAAATCGCTTCCTTGTTTTGTGCACCACTTTCCCAACAAACACCTGATCAGCACATTGTTTAGCAATCAGTAAATGTTTTGCCTTATAGAGCTTATAGCGCTCAGGGGGTGGAGGTTCATCAATGGCAAGCACGGACGAGGAAAAAATAACTAACAGATAGGAAACACAATAGAAAAAAACAAAAAATCGTATACGCATAATAATTTTCCCTGCTAGGCCAAATTCTATTAATAAGTTGCAGCGTGATGTGCCAAGCGCATTTTTACGTAGCGCGTCTCACGAACTGGGTCATGGTTTTAACATGATACATCAAAGTGCTACTGGTTTTGGTGAAACAGGTAGCGATGCTACTATCATGACCGTTAGCCCAAGCGTGGCTAGCTTTGTTACCGCAAACGGTGGGAAGTTTCCGGATGATATTGAATTTCGTTTCAATAAACATGTGCGGCATCACCTAATTCATTTCCCTGATATTATCGTGCGGCCAGGTGGAGCCAGTTGGACCGCAGGGCACAATACGACTGTACCTGAAGCAGACCAGGATCGGTATTGGTTTGAGGCGGATGAGTTGCAACTTTATGTTGAATCGCAGCAAAAAAATATAAAACTTGGTGAGCCGCTGAATCTGAAACTAAAACTTCAAAATAAAACAAACTACAGGATTACTGTGCCTGAATTTATTTCACCAGAATATTTGTACAGCAAAATTACTGTGATTGATTCTCGCGGTAAACATAATCCGATGCCGAGTTTTGTCATAAAAACCGATAGTGGAGACTTTTGCGATCTTGATGAAAATGGAGAAAAAGAAACTCTGACTAGTGTATTTTGGAGTTCAAAGGGTTTTGCCTTTAAACAGAGCGGCAAACATAATGTCGAAGTGCAAATTACCTGGAATGTCGACGGTATTCCGTTTGGTGTGACCGCTACGATGAGTGTCTGGGTGGATGCTCCAGTAACTAATGCTGACAATGAAATAGCATCTCTTCTGCTTGATGATGAGGTAGGTATTTGGACAATGCTCGGTGGTGCAGCGCATTTGTGCGACGCCAATTCCCGGATTGCCGTGGCGATAAAAACGCATCCGAAGCATAAGGCAAGTATGCATATGTCAAAATTGAGCCAGCAATTAGCCTCGGAGAAGACAAAAGGCAAAAAAGAACCTGAACCTGTGGTCTAAAAAGTAGGGGATATTGGACACGCGCTTTGTACTTTAAGGAATTCGGAAAACTTCGATCCAGAGTTTCACTTAGAGTCGTAGATTTAGGCGAGCAGGCGTGTTCGATTTTTCCTCTTTAGGTGGTAGACTTTCGTATACATTATTTACGTGCGTTTGTAGTTAATTGTAGGGAAGCAGTTATTCTTAGAGACTTTGTATTTGAACACAATAAAGTTAATGTAATGAGTGAAATTGACCGCTCAGACTTCAGGGGTGGCATACTAAACCAATTATATTTTGGATTGGTATCATAGAGTTAATAAATTTCTTGTGTTTGCCTATAGTTGGTATATACTAATTGATATATACCGTGTTTCGGGAGAATTCTATGGGTTCCAAAATAACTAAAATCGCCAAAATTTTTATGAATGGCCGTAGCCAAGCTGTGCGTTTACCTAAGGAGTACCGTTTTGATACTGACGAGGTTTACATTACTAAGCAAGGTCAAAATATTATCATTTCTCCTAAAAAAGTAACATGGGACGAATTTTTTAATACTAAACCAGCTTTTGACGATGATTTTTTAAATGATCGGCAAGATTCCCAACCACAAGAAAGAGAATTTGATTAATGTATATGCTCGACACAAATATATGCATATACGTTTTAAAAAATCACTCCGATAAACTACGGCATAAATTTAAAGCCATAAAAGATATTTGTATTTCTTCAGTAACATATGGCGAACTGTGTTTTGGTATTGAGAATGGGGACAACGCCAAGCGGGAAGCGTGCTGGGAGCAGCTCGACCTTTTTACTCAAAGACTCATCATTGATCCTTGGGATGAAGATGCGGCTAGACATTATGGTTCTATTAGAGCCTTACTAAAGAGACAGGGTAATCCAATTGGAAATAACGATCTCTTAATTGCCTCTCATGCTCGAAGCTTGAACGCTGTATTGGTTACAAACAATATTCGAGAGTTTAACAGAGTGCCTGATCTTTCTTTGGAAAATTGGGTGTCTGAATAGCAATAATAGGGATCACCGTGTCCCTTTGATCGCGGTCGGTATAAATTCCCAAGAACCGACTCATCAAGTGTCACGATTAGTTGTGATGACTTAAAACTATTACTTGATGGAATTGATTTAAATAAGTTGAAACGTTCACCTGAACTTTATTATGAAGCTGTACTTTAAAAAGTCTTATGGTAAACTCATGTCATGCAAGTTAAGACTCAACTCACCGATGATGTTAGTCTCCTCAATGGAATCGTGTAAGAATTATGGGATTAATCAAAGTGAGTATTTAACTGATGTTTTGACTCGATTACCTTTTTGTAAAACAAATAAATAGTATCTGGCTTTGGTTCCAGGGTTTTGGAAAGAAATAATGTTGGACGCTAACAGATCCCCATGAAATATATTGTCTCAAAATTAAAATCATTTATCGTACTATTGTTTATTTACGGGTTAATATTGCTTGGAATGTCAATGCTCGTGCAGGAGAGTGTAGTAGCTAAAATTATTGGTGTTTGTTTCTTGCTATTATATCTGGCAATTCAGGTAGCAGAAAAACATATCAAAGCGCCTGAGATTACAAGAGTAATTAAACCAAAAACAATATTGGCCTTCAAGGTTGAAAATCCACACAAAAACACCCTGGAAAAATGGTTCAGAGGATGTGGTGATGTCAATAAAGAACTTCAGGGTATTTGTGCAATTAAAACAAATGACATTCCATATTCTTGGACACTCTCATTCGAGGCATGTTATTTAATACAGGAAGATATTTTTACAAGCATCCTGCAAGATGTATCGCAAGCCTTGAAAAAATTGCCGAAGGTAAAAGAAAGCTCTCAAAAAAACAGAAAAATCTGGATAAATGCGGGGGGCATCACTGGTGAAGAACTGATTAATACTAGCGCTGTAGCGCTGGACAAGTCCTTACTTAAATTTCGAACTCAATGGATTTTAGCAACCAAAAAAATCATGCAAAGCCACAACCGACTCAAATATAGAAGCGAAAATATATGGGTCACAATCGCTCATCAATTAATCGGCAATTCCTCCAAACTAAAAAAAATACTGTCTAGATACCCAGTTTACACTCCGCCATATCCGGGAGAAAGTTCAATCTTGTCACGCTCTGAAGGCCGGGAGAATTTTCGTTACTTTGAAAAAGTAAAAAATAACAGAATGACCTTAATTACCGATATTCTTGCTGATTTTGATTTGTATATCGATTACAAAAAACCTGACCAGAATTCTCTTCTGCAGCTGGATGGCTGGGCCTATCAGCAATGGCCGTCTATGGTTAGAAGGAAGATAGTAAAATCAGATGTACATAGCTTTTCTCTCAAATCTAACTATGCTGCAATAAGATCTTTCCTTTTTGATATAAGCATATTTATCGGTGAATGTTATTTAAGTATTAACCCAAATGCCCGTTGGTTTTTGGATGACACAATATTTAGTAAAGAAGATGAACGAACATCCTGTAATCGAATAATAATATTATTACCGTCAGAAGAGAGCCATGCCGAAAATTGGTTAAACATTTTTGACGTCGAAGCGCATGTATTTTTCCATTACTCCCTTCAGAAAAATAGCATTAGCATGATTGATTTGGATAAGAACATAGGGCGAGTTCTCACAGAGCCGTTACTGGATGAATTAAATAACGGTCAGACTCAGTAGTTGTTATTTCACTTATTTTATTTAAAATGAAATCAAGTTTTACGAAATACAAAGCCGTACTATATCTAAATGTCCGGATTTGCCCAGACTCACAGCGAAGTCCGGGCTACCTGTAACTTATGCGGTAGATTACATTTGCATAGTCATCGGAAACCAGAAGCGATCCATCTGGCATATTCAAAAAATCGACCGGTCGGCCCAGTGATTTTTCGCCTTTAAGCCAACCAGTCACAAACGGTATGATCGTTTGGGTCTTATTATTTTTTAACGGCACAAAAATAACCCGATAGCCGGATTTACTGCTGCGATTCCAGGAACCGTGCTCGGCGACGAAGAATCCCTGTTTAAATTTATTTGGGAAGCGTTTTCCGGTATAAAATCTGAGTCCTAGTGGGGCAACGTGTGCGCCCAACTTTACCTCGGGCTGGATATAACGTTTGCAAGCGCCGGGTTGACCGTATTTTGGATCAATCACTTCGCCGCCGTGGCAGTAGGGAAAACCAAAATGCGTTGACAGTTTTTTTAGCCGATTGATTTCATCAGGCGGAATATCATCGCCCATCATGTCGCGGCCGTTGTCGGTAAACCAGAATTCTTTTGTGCGTGGGTGAAAATCAAATCCGACCGAGTTTCGGACGCCACGGGCGATTATTTCGACTTTACCGCTGCTCAGGTCTATCCGGTTTATTGTCGCATAGTTTTTTTTATTACAATTGTTACAAGGCGCACCAATAGCGATATAGAGCTTATTATCGGGGCCAAAGCGAATATAGCGCCAACCATGATGCGTCTCTGTTGGTAGTTTGTTATAAACCACCTGCGGTTTTGGGATTTGCCTGAGTTTACTTTCAATATCACCAAAACGGAGGATGCGATGTACTTCAGCGACATACAAATCACCTTGGTAAAAGGCAATGCCATTGGGCATATTTAATCCTTTGGCTACAATAATTTTCTCGTCAGCGAACCCATCGCGGTTGTTGTCGATCAGGGCATAGACCGTACCATGGCTACGGGTGCCGACAAAGACAGTGCCTTTGCGACCGATCGCCATGGAACGTGGCCCTGATATTTTTGTCGCATAATAATCGATTTTAAATCCTGGCGGTAGTTTTAACTGCTTCAGTAATTTTTTCTGTTTTTTTGTTAATGTTGGTTCTGCCAGGACAGCAGGAAAGTGAATACTAAAAGACAGCAGTATAATTGCACTGCTCGCTAACAATAAATGCTTGATACTCTCGAATCGGTTTATGTTCATGCTCGAAATTATATTACAATGTTTGGATAAAATCCCTTAAAGCGTCGGTATAAATTTCGCCACTCTGAATGTACCCTTCACCGTGATTACCCGTCATTTCAATAAATTTTTTCTTACTGGTTCGTTTTAACGATCGGTAGAGCTTACGGGCATGGCTGATGTCGATGTACTTGTCTTCTTTACTGTGAATGATCAACACTGGGCATTTGATATCGTGAATTTTAAGTAGATTATTATATTCGTGTTTAATCAGCCAGAAGGCTGGCATAAACGGATGCACGTCTTTGGCAATGGCCGGCATCGTGGTAAAAGTTGATTCAAGAACCAATGCCCGGCACTCGTAACGCGTTGCCAATTCGGTGGCGACCCCGCCCCCGAGAGAGCGACCGACCAGCACGACTTGCTCTGGTTTTAATTGTATCTCATCGAGCAGGTAGTGCCATGCGGCATCACCGTCGAGATAACTGCCGGATTCCGACGGTTCGCCGCTACTGTTTCCATAACCACGATAATCGATCATTAAACAGCTGATCCCGATCTGATGAAACATCTTAAAAGTAACGGCAGTATCACCCATATTGCCAGTGTTGCCGTGAAAGAATAATACCGTGAGCTTCGAGTTTGCGATGGGGACATACCAGGCGTTTATTTTCACTTTATCACTGGTGGTCAAAGTCAAATCGATATAATCAAGTCCAAAATCAGTCGGGGTTTGCTTGATTTCACGGGTGCCCTGGAAGATCATTTTTTCCTGATAGTAATACATGTATCCGCACACCATTCCATACAGCGAAAGTAAGAGTAGTACAATTGAAATAATAATCGTCATGGTTAGTGGGTACTTGATTTGTTAATTAACAAGCATGCAGCAATTACTTTGCCATAATAAGGTTGACAGTTCGCATTATGCTACAGTTTATTCTAATATAGCCAAATTGGAATCAAGATAAAGTTTAAGTTTATGGCTGTTGAGATAGAACGAAAATTCTTGTTAAAAAATGAACAATGGAAGGCTAAGGCCGATATTGGTTGTTTTTATAGACAAGGTTATCTGGTCTCTTCCGGTGATATGAGTTCGGTCCGTATTCGTAGCTCAAGCCACAAAGCCTGGGTTAATATTAAGAGTGCAGAAGCAGGGATGACTCGCCTCGAATACGAGTATGAAATTCCGTTGGCCGATGCCGATGAAATGCTTGACCGTTTGTGTGCAAAGCCAATAGTAGAAAAAACACGGTATCTTGTGGAAAATGGCGACCACACCTGGGAGATTGATGTTTTTAGCGGCTGTAACGCCGGTTTGGTTGTGGCCGAGATTGAACTGGGCGACGAAAATGAGCCCATTGATTTTCCATCATGGGTCGGCGAAGAGGTAACTGATGATAAACGTTACTATAATGTATATCTGGTGCAGCACCCCTATTCGGATTGGTCGCTGGACTAGCTCGCCTATTTAATAGATAGGGACTAATAAGCTGAAATGACACCAAAGATTCAATTAAAGATTCAATCAGTGACCATTAAATTATTGATAAACTATTCAGACTAACCTGGAATCAATGTTAGAAAAATATCTTAAGTTACTGTTAATAATATCTATTATTATTATTTCGAGTTGTAATGAAGGTGAATTTGACGGTATCCGCTTTGGTCTTGCCTATGCACCACAAAACCTGGATCCAAGGTTTTCGACGGATGCCTCCTCCACGCGGCTGATTCGCTTAATGTACCGACCATTGGTCGATTTTGATAACCAACAAATGCCCGCACCCGCTTTGGCGCGTTGGGAAAGGCTTTCGCCAACACATTACCGTTTTGTTCTGGCGGCGGCGGGACGGCGATTTCATAATGGCATGACGCTGACGGCAGAAGATGTCAAGGCCACTTATGACTCAGTTTTAGATCGAAAAAATGCATCGCCGCATCGCAGTTCAGTCGCGTTAATAGAATCGATCGAAGTTAGTGGCCAGGACACCGTTGATTTTAAGCTTCGCAAAGCCGATCCGGCTTTTCCGGGTTATCTCGTGATCGGTATTATTCCCAAGGCGTTAATTGACCAGGGTCACGATTTTAGTGCATCCCCTGTTGGCAGTGGTCCTTTTAGATTTAAAAGCGGGTTTGTCGATGGCAAGCTTACCCTGGAGAGGATAAGGGACAAAAAAATATTTGAGTTTATTCATGTCACGAATGCCAACACCCGGGTGTTAAAACTTCTTAAGGGTGAAATCGATATTATTCAAAATAATCTGCCTTATGAGTTGACGCAATACCTGGAGTCGAAAAAAAATATCAAAGTGATGCATCGTAACGGATCGAATTTCACCTATTTAAGTTTTAACATGCGTCATGATGCACTTAAAGATAAAAGAGTACGTTTGGCGATAGTCCACGCGATCGACCGCGAGCGAATAGTAAAATATATGTTTGGTGCAAAAACCCGTTTGGCCGCAGCGATTTTTACGCCGGATCATTGGGCGGGTGATCCGCAACTTAAAAGTTATGATTATGACCCGCAAAAATCAAAAGCCTTATTAGCCGAAATGGGCTATACAAAAGCTAATCCCTTGCGGCTGGTTTACAAGACCACCAATGTCCCTTTCCGGGTAAGAATCGCGACCATATTACAGCATCAGTTAAAAGAGGTGGGCATTGATGTCAAGCTGCGTACTTATGAGTGGGCAACATTTTACGATGATATTAAAAAGGGAAACTTCCATCTCTACAGCTTATCCTGGGTTGCTGTTAAATCGCCGGACATCTTTCGATATGTTTATCACAGTAGCAGTATCCCTGGGTCGGGTGGCAAAAATGCCAATGTGGGTGCCAATCGAAATGCGTTTATTGACCGTTTGGTCGATGAATATATTGAGAAAGCGGAAAATACTTATGATATTAAGCAGCGCATTCACTATTATCAAAAGATACACAAGCGATTAATTGAAACAATCCCGGTGATGCCGTTATGGTACGAGGAGCATATGGCTGCCATGCGCAAAAATATTCATCACTACCAAATATCCTATGACGGCAGTCTAGACAGTTTAATTAATGTGACCAAAAGCCCCAAGTAGCCCGGACTTCGCGAAGCGAACGCCGGGAAAACGAATATAGTCATAATAGCAACGCTGGATGTGTCCGATGTATCATTAACAAGGGGGTGAGGGTTTTGGTTGAATTTAAGTGGGTTATTCTTTTTCCCCGGCGTTCGTTTTGCGAAGTCCGGGCTACGGACATATATACTTAGCTTATAATTTATTATGCTTGAATTTTTTGCCTTATTGCAGACAGTATTGAGTTTTCTGGTGGTGCTAACGCTAAAGCTGTTGGTGTTTGTCGCCATCGCAAGTATGGCGCTGGCGGCTCTGTTTGTTTTTTTTCGGCGCCTTAAAAATCCGAGCGGTAGCGAATTTGAATTGCGGGAAATTGGTGAACCGTTTTTATTTTTCTTTAGCAAATTAGCCAGCGTGGTTTTTGTTACGTTTGGTGTGGTGACTCTGGTATTTTTTATATTGCATTGGGCCGGGGGTGACCCAACGGTGTATATGCTTGGTGAGTTTGCCAAACCGGCTGATATAGAGTTGCTAAGGGAAAGTTTTGGTTTGAATTTGCCATTGGAACAGCAATATTTTAAATACATTCGCGACGTACTTAATTTTGATTTTGGCGTCTCTTATCATAGCAAGAAGGCGGTGATCACCTTGATCACCGAAAGACTGCCTGCCACCATTGAACTGGCAATCGCTGGGCTATTTGTAGCGCTGCTAATTGCCATTCCATTGGGGATGGTAGCCGCAGTTAATAAAGACACGGCAGCGGATCATGGCGCGATGTTTTTTTCTTTGCTGGGTGTCTCCATGCCCAACTTCTGGCTTGGGCCAATATTGATTTTATTTTTTTCCTTAGGGTTAGGTTGGTTTCCTGTCAGTGGTCGAGAGGGATTTGCATCACTGGTTTTGCCCGCCTTTACCCTGGGCACCGCACTGGCGGCCATACTATCGCGAATGTTGCGCAGCAGTTTATTAGAAACATTGAATGAAGATTATATTCGCACCGCCAAAGCCAAAGGCTTGCATCCGTTTGTGATCGTCGCCAAGCATGCGATGCGCAATGCGTTGCTGCCAGTGTTAACCTTACTCGGGTTGCAACTAGGCGCGTTGTTAGGCGGTGCCGTGATTACCGAGACTGTCTTTTCGTGGCCGGGGGTCGGTAAGCTGACGATAGACAGTATACTCAGTCGCGACTATCCGGTCGTGCAAGCCAGTATTCTATTAATTAGTGTTATTTACGTGGTGGTGAATTTAGCAACGGATATGATCTATGCGCTGGTCGATCCACGCGTTAGGCTGGGAGGACGACCGAAGCAATGAAAACCTGGTTTTCGATTTCGATTCTACTATTATGGATGCTGATGGCGGTGGTTGGGCCATTATTGCCTTTACAGCCAGACGAAGTAGATTTGTCCAGAAAAATGCAAGGGCCGTCAGCACAGGCGCTATTGGGGTCCGATGATCTTGGCAGGCCACTGTTGCATCGATTAGTCTATGGTGCACAAACTTCATTTTTTGTCTCCTTCTTTGTCGTCGGCATATCGGTTATTCTGGGTACCTTTATCGGTGCGGTTAGCGGTTATTTTTCCGGTGTTATTGATCTGGTGATTACCCGAATAATCGATATATTTTTAGCTTTTCCAGGTATATTACTGGTGATAGCACTGGCTGGCCTGCTCGGGCCGGGTATCGAAAATGTGATTATTGCCATGTCCTGTGTGGGTTGGGTCGGATTTGCCCGGCTGGCACGGGCACAAACATTATCGTTAGTCTCCCGAGATCACGTACAAGCGGCTATTGCGCTGGGCAGCCGTCCATTTACGATTATACTTAAACATATAATTCCGTTAATCAGTGCGCCCTTGATCGTCGAGGCGACTTTTGGAATCGCTGCGGTTATTATCGCCGAAGCCGGATTATCATTTCTGGGTTTGGGCGTACAACCGCCAAGTGCATCGTGGGGAAGCATGATTCGCGATGGAACTGCCTATATGCTGGTTTCGTCTCATATCGTTATTGTGCCAGGCGTTACGTTGATGTTAGTTGTACTCTCAGTCAACCTGCTGGGCGACCGATTGAGGGATTGGTTTGATGTGCGCACCCGTTTAAAAAATTAACTATTTAGCGAGAGATGATTTATGGCTGCTGGACCTTTTATGGTAGATATCGCTGGGCTCGAAGTCACCCAGGAAGAAAAAGAGATTTTACAACATCCGTCTGTTAGTGGCGTGATTTTATTCACCCGAAATTTTGAGTCTTATGAGCAACTGGCAGCATTGGTTAAATCGTTAATAGAGATTAAACAACCGCGGTTATTAGTTGCCGTTGATCAGGAAGGGGGGCGGGTGCAGCGTTTTCGCGGCGAGTTTTCCAGTCTCCCAGCGTTAAGACAGCTGGGTTATTTTTATGAGCAGAATCCTCAGACCGCGTTAGAATTATCCGAACTTTGCGGTTGGTTGATGGCTGCAGAAATGCTGTCAGTCGGAATCGATATCAGTTTTGCGCCAGTGATGGATATCGACAGGGAAATTAGTGAGGTCATCGGTTCACGTGCATTTTCGTCAAATATTGATGTATTGGCGTTATTATCACAGAAATATATAAAGGGTATGCATCAAGCCGGTATGGCGGCAACTGGAAAACATTTCCCCGGCCACGGCGCCGTCAAGGCGGATTCGCATGTTGCGCTGCCCATTGACGAGAGAGCCTATCAATCGATCTTTGATGAAGATATGCAACCCTTTAGGCGTTTGATGCCAGACAAAATAGATGCCATTATGGTCTCTCATGTCATTTATACGGATAAAGATAAATTACCCGCTGGTTTTTCACGCACCTGGGTGACCGATATATTAAAAGGCGAATTGGGATTTAGCGGAACTGTTTTTAGTGATGATATCACCATGCAAGCTGCGGCATCAGTGGGCAGTCATGCCGAAAGGGCGCAGATGGCGATTGACGCTGGATGTGATTGTATCATTGCCTGTAATGATGATAAGGGCAGGGCGGAAATTGTTGAGCAATGTCGTGCACCTGTTACTGATAGATTAGAACAAAAATTCAACAAACTCTTCGCGAAAAATCACCCGGATATAAAATCTGTTCGTCAGGATTCACTCTGGATTCGTGCTAATGATAAAATAACGCAAATGTTAAGTGAACTGGCCTAGTAAAGTCACACTGGGTTATTTGAAATCACAAAAAAGTCTAATTAAGGTTTATCAACCTCGGGCAAAGGAGCCGGATTAATAATGTTAATCGTAGCAGAATCAAGTATTGAAGCCATCAAGAAATATTTAAATTATATGATCGGTGATGATATCGTCAGACAGGTATTTATCATCGTGTTTACCGTATTAATATTCAACTTTATATTTTATCGAATTTTAAACAAGCTGCACAAAAAATTGCAGCTGACGCAAAATCCCTGGGACGATGCCTTTATTGATGCGATCAAGTTACCGGTGCGCTACCTGGTTTGGGTGATTGGTATTTCATTTGCGGCCGATATAATCGCCACTAATATTCAAGCCCGTGATGTTGCCAAAGCCGTGTCTAGTGGTCTTAACCCCAGGCACGTGGTAGGGGATGGGATGGGTATTTTTGCGGCCATTGACCCGATCCGCAAGATCAGTATCGTGTTCTTGATTGCCTGGTTTCTGTTACGCCTGGTAAAAAATACAGAAATCAATATCATTGCTCTGCGTAAAGAACAGGACAAACAAATTGATCACACAACCCTGCAGGCGGTGGTTAAGCTAGTTCGAGTATCGATTCATATCACGGCGACCTTGGTGGCATTGCAATCGGCAGGATTGCAGATAGCGGGGGTGCTTGCCTTTGGTGGCATTGGTGGAATGGCCGTTGGTTTTGCTGCCAAAGATCTATTGGCCAATTTTTTCGGTGCCATGATGATCTATATGGATCGCCCGTTTGCAGTGGGTGACTGGGTTCGATCCCCGGACCGAAAAATCGAAGGCACGGTTGAAGCGATCGGTTGGCGTCTTACTCGAATTCGTACGTTTAGCAAGAGACCCCTGTATGTTCCGAACTCGGTCTTTACCAACGTCATCGTGGAAAATCCGTCACGTATGACCAATCGGCGTATTTATGAAACCATCGGTATACGCTATGATGATAGTCATAAGATCGAAAATATTATTAAATCGGTGAAATTGATGTTAAGAGATCATGAAGAGATAGATCAGAGTCAAACCCAGATAGTGAATTTTAATAGCTTTGCGCCGTCGTCTCTGGATTTTTTTATTTATGTCTTTACAAAAACCACAAACTGGATTCGTTTTCATGAAATAAAACAGGATGTCATGCTAAAAATTAATGCCATTATCGGTGATGCCGGTGCAGAGATCGCCTTTCCCACATCGACGCTTCATTTGGCAGACAAACTTGAATTTGATAGACGCGAGCAGAGAGAATAACAAATTTGGAGGATGTATGGCGCAAAAACTGGTTATCGTAATGGTGAATACCGACCCTGCCAATCCCAGTGAATTGGGTGCACCGTTTTTTCAGGCGACAGTGGCTGCGGCGATGGATTATCAGGTGGAGGTAATCTTAACCGGGCGTTCAGGTGAGTTAGCCAAAAAAGGGGTCGCTGAGCACATATTTTTACCTAATGGCGGTACCCGATCGGTATACGATTTTATGCAGGAGTCGCATAGCGCTGGCGTTAAACTGAAAATTTGTACACCCACGTTAGAAATATGGGGCGACGATCTGATTCCAGAGATTGACGAAACGGTCGGTGCTGCTTATGTCATTAGCGAGGCGATGACTGAAGGAACAGTCACGTTTACTTATTAATGAAACTGCAAATGACAAGCGAAACGCTTAATCAAATTACCAGCAAAGCCGAATGTCTATATGACATTAACGCAGTGGAAAATGCGCTGGATGCGATGGCCGGGGCGATGGGTGCTGAATTGTCCGGGGTTAACCCAATATTGCTCTGTGTGATGAATGGTGGTCTGGTGCCTACCGGGAAGCTGCTAACGCGTTTGGATTTCCAGCTTGAATTGGATTACCTTCACATTAGCCGCTATCGGAATACCACCCAAGGTTCAGATCTTCGCTGGATTTCAAAACCGCATATCGATATCAATAATCGAGTCGTGTTAATCGTTGATGATATTCTTGACGAAGGGCTTACGCTTAAGGCGGTGCAAGATTATTGTATTAGCCACGGCGCGAAAAAGGCCTATACAGCCGTTTTGGTCGATAAGATTCATGCGCGTAAGACAGGGGTTAAAAAAGCCGATTTTGTCGGACTTGATGTTGAAGATCGTTATGTTTATGGGTGTGGCATGGACTATAAAGGTTATCTAAGAAACGCGCCCGGTATTTTTGCAGTCCAAGACAGCGATGCGTCGTGAGCTAAGATATGACAAAAATAGCAATCATCGGCGGTACCGGTCTAAACTCGTTAAAAACACTCGCTATTACCCATCGCCAGATGGTTAGGACCCCGTATGGCGCACCTTCAAGCCCAATCGTATTCGGAGAAGTTTATGATAAGCCGATTGTGTTTTTGGCAAGACACGGTTCTGGACACAGAATTCCACCCCATCAGATTAACTACCGTGCGAATTTATGGGCGTTAAAGGATCTAGGTATTGAAAAAATAATTGCGGTCGCATCCGTTGGTGGCATTATTCAAGCGCTGGCGCCTTCGACTCTGGCGACACCCGAGCAAATTATTGATTATACGCACGGCAGACACCATACTTATTTTGGCGAAAATATTAGCAGTGTTACCCATATTGATTTTACCCATCCCTATAGTGAATCCTTGCGTGAGCGTTTATTGCAAGCGGCAAAAAAAGCGGCGGTGAGCATGCTAGACAGGGGTGTCTATGGTGCGACCCAAGGCCCAAGACTGGAAACCGCTCAGGAAATTTTGCGCTTGGAACGCGATGGTTGCACGATGGTTGGTATGACGGGGATGCCGGAAGCAGCATTAGCCCGCGAGCTAGAATTGGAATACGTTTGCTGTGCTGTCGTCGCAAACTGGGCTGCCGGGAAGTCTGAGGGCATCATTAGCATGGAAAAAATTGAATCTAACCTGGTCAATGGAATGGAAAAAGTTAGAAAAATATTGGAAATACTTATAAAATCCGATTCAATTTGAGATTCGGTCCAGAGGACTGTATATCTTTATTGATCGCATAATTTACCTATAATGTAGCCATTTCGGACCCACGATGGAACTAATAATAAAAACAATCATGACTGGCGAGTCATAAGTATGCTACATCGTCGGCACTCTACTTTTTCGGTACCACCTCCAGCGCCAAAGTCAAAAGTCTTGCCGATTACGCGAAAGTCATGAAAACCGAGCCAACACAGGACACGGCCAAGTAGTGATGGTAACTTCGACATATCACAAACTCCTTAAAAAAATGTGCATACCGCCTAGTTACTTTTTAGCTATCATGTTACTTGTCCCAACGTAAATTACCAGACGAGTCGAGTGCTAACCTCTGTTACCAGAATACGCTTAAGTCGCTCTATTCTTCAATCGTTTGCGCTTATCATTGTGGTCTCCATGTCATCCTAGAGATGACCTTTGGCCGTACAAATCGGCTTATTCTGCTCCTTTTTCACGAATCACTTCGTGTAGCAGACGGTTCAATGACTCATCCTCGTAACCTATGTTCGCGACGATCTTTCTCGCTCGTGTAGAGAGTCGCCGATAGCCCCAGAGTGATCGCCGTTTGGTCTCGACCCAGCCCTCGCGTTGATAGTAGAGTGGCAGGTTGACATCAAAATAGGAAATGCTGTCGGCATCTTTGAGCAGATCACTGTGGGGATCATCACCCACCTCGTGAACCGTCACCAGGCGGCAAGCATCATCCACAATATCACATCCCACACCGCACGCGATTAAAATTGGGCGCAATAGTTCCGCACTGTGTTGGGCATGGGCAGCCTTGAAGGTGTCGTAATCATCGTAATCTGCGCGTCTCACCTTAATCTCTTCAATCGCTCGATCAAGGTCATGAGCCAGCGCCGCCAACTGCAAGGCCTCGTTGGCATCTGGTTCCAGGCGCAAAAGCCACTCCAGAGTATTGTCCGCGTGACGGGGATCTTCAGGCACTTGCGAGCCCGCGATCACCGCACGAATTTTCTCTTTTGCGCAGTTAATGCTGTCCATCAATTGCAATTTTTATCCGCCGTAGGGTTTCAAGATTCATCACCACTGCGATTAACACCAGAACGGGTAACACCATATTGGCGATCGCACCGAGAAAAATGAGGAACACACGTACGTCGCGTCCCATCCGTATCCCCGTCTTGCCCCCGTCTTGGATCCGCTTACTCATCAGGTTGTCATACTTGTCAGCGGTATAACTCAACATGAACGAGCCAATAAT
>QILK01000153.1 GCA_003233345.1 Gammaproteobacteria bacterium
AAAAAACTGGCACACCCCTGAACCAACGCAGCAATAAATCCTTGATGACTATTGTCAGTATTAATATAGTAGGCCCACCCACCCCAGAGTAAAAAGGCCGCGGTCGCAGAGAAAAGATTATATTGCTTACTCACAAATACTCCGCTAATAATTAATCATGCAGTGATTATTCTAATTTCTAGTCGTAGCCTGTAATTTTTCGAATCCCATTGCACTGAGTATATCATTATCTGCAAATGCTTTATCATAAAAGTAATAATATCAGCCGTCCATTCGGACTATATTTCACTATATTCTACTTTGCTGTTTATCCTATATTTAAATTCTAACGATCAGTTCTTTCCTTTTTTAGTCTGGTGAATTGTATGGGTAGCAAAGCGAAAAATCATAAGACCAATATCAATCGTAAAAAACAGTAAACGTGTTCCTGATCGGGTATGGATTTTGTTTCGTAAAGTTGATATTGGTCTAGACTTGATGACTTGTATTTGTGATTTGCATTAACTTTGTAACGTTAATCATTGTTGCTTCGTAAGAAAGTAAATCTTACAATCAGGCTAACACAGAGAGAAGGTTAGCCACATAATTAATAAATAGTGATAATTAAAAGGAGAAGTTATGAGTGTTCGATTCAAAATTTTATATATATTTTTTCTAGTCATTATTTTTAGTAGCCTGCAGGCTAGCGAAACTAAAAAAGTTAGAGTGGTGCAGTTTCTGGGAACCGCAATTGGCGAAGACCGAATGATAGATGACGGGGAAGGCGGTGTCATGGCGGCAACTTGTTTTGAAATCGCCATGCGTGATCTAAAAACGGGCAAAAAAATTGGAACCGGCGTTGATTGCTTGTCCAATATAACCGCTGTCGGCGACGGACTATCAGTATTGGCGACGTCATACTTTATATTTAAGAAGGGCACTGTTGTCAACAGAGGTTTAACCAGCGTGCAACCTAAAACCACAGGATCGCCTGATTTCACACATATTACCGGTGCAATTCCAGCGAAGGGTGACAAAACTATCATCGCTTCCTTGGGGACAGGAAAATTTGCCGGTCGGTCTGGCCAGGCACGACTTTCAGGTGCCGTTGCAATGAAAACGCTTGCCGACGGACGACTTGAAATTAAATTTAATTGTATATTTGTTTTGTCAGTAGATCGTAACTGATTTTATATTTCACCGCTTATAATCAATAGTATTTGAATACATAGTGTCTAGCGTTGTTGTTAGGCACTATCGCTAAAGTTAGCTTCCTGAGTATGCGAGTAAGCCGGTGTATCGACACAGAAGTAACCGGTTTTTTACTATTTCAATAGAGGGTGATCTTTAGGCAGTTGTTTCGAGTACCAGATTGCCAGTCTATGCCGAATCGATTTTTGTGAAACTTGTTCTTCGGGCAAAGGTTGAATCACTTTGTCATGAACTAAAAGTCTATAGATATACAGAAGTCTTTCGTTTACAGAGTCAGTGGGTTCAAACTCAACAGCACCACGATCTTCGCCATACTTCATGCCCGCCAGTAACGCAGCTTTAACCAGTTCAGCTTCATTTTTAAGTTTCTTCATGTTCTTTGCCGATATGTTTGTTGCCTATGTGTTCCTATATTAGCCTTCATAGTGTTGATTATCTAGCAAAAAGATGTTGCTTAGTTATTTTTATTCCTGACATTCCTTATATAATAACGATTGGCAAGTAGCACAGACATCTCGATCTAATATTTTATATATTGAGCGAATAGCAAGCGTTTTAGAGTCAAAAAAGTGGCCAGGCCCAACTTTTTGTACAAAACACGATTTGGCGGCGAATTCATATATCGACGAATGTAATCCAACAAAGTACAGTCCGCCACCGAGCTGTTCTAAACGTTTATTTTCAATAACCAGTGCTTCTGCGCCTGTTAAGTCAATAAAGTTAATACCACTGGCAACAATCAGTATATTGTAGATACGTTCGTTGTCGGTGATTTCAGTTAGGCGATCGAGAATATGATTGATCGAACCAAAGTAAATGGACATATCAATGCGTATGACTTTAAGCTGTGGACACTGTTTGATTGGTTTTGTCAGTATATTAACAAAAGTACGTTTACCGGTTTTTTCGTCTTCGTCGACACTTAAGGTACATATATCTGGTGTCGATGTGCGCGACAGAAAGAACATCAGCGACAAAATAACGCCCAGGTAAATAGCGAATTCAAGTTCAAGAAAAAGTGTTGCCAGAAATGTAGTGACGAGAATGGATGATTCTGATCGACTAAATCGAAAAATTTGTTTTATATGGTGAAAATCAATTAGCTTATAGGCGACTATCAATATCACACCGCCCATAGCTGCCACGGGAAGATGTTGTGTCAAGGGTGCAATCAACAATACAATCAGTATCAAAAATAATGCAGCAAAAATGGCTGACATCTGCGTTTTTGCGCCCGACGCATGGTTTATACCCGAGCGTGTGAACGAACCGGAACCGGCATAGCTGGAAAAAAAACTGCCAAAAATATTCGACAACCCCTGTCCGATAAATTCCTGATTAGAGTCTATGCGTTGATTTGACTTGGTGGCGATAGAGCGGCTGATTGATACCGCTTCAATCAATCCTAGTAGCGCGATTGCAAGTGATTCGGAAGCAACCGACTTAATTATTTTTAGCGAAAATTCTGGCGATGACAAAGGCGGTAGTGTCGCTGGTATGGCTCCCACCATCTTGATCGCATCACTGTTACCCGTGAAAAACAATGCTACCAGGCTGCCGACAATCAGCGCTATTAGCAAGTTGGGTAGTTGTCGGTTAAAGCGTTTGACCAGTATAGCCGTGATTAATGTTGCGGCCGCGACGGTTATTACTGAAATCTGTACAAGATTGACTTGTTGAAATATATAGGTCCAGGTATGCAAAAAGGATTCGCCTTTTCCGATTGAAAGACCAAGAACGTGTTTCATCTGACTGGTAACAATCAATACTGCGGCACCTGCTGTAAAACCGATGACTACCGTGTGCGACACAAAATTTACCAGTGAACCCAATCGCGCCAGTCCAAAAGCCAATTGATAAACACCGGCTAGAAAAGTCATCGTTAGTACCAGCGCAATAAATTCATCAGTACCAGGTTGCACATGATGGCTGGCCGCGCTAAAAATAACCAGTGAAATAGCGGTGGTTGGACCGGATACCAAATGACGAGAAGATCCAAAAAGAGCGGCAATGATCGGTGTAACCATCGCGGTATACAAACCATATTGGGGTGGTAAGCCGGCGATAGAAGCAAAAGCTACGCCTTGTGGTAAAACGATGATGGCACCAGTAAACCCGGCAATTAAATCTGCTTTCAGGGTTTTGCGAGTGATTTGCCTGGTCCATTTAAGGAAGGGAAAAATAGAGGTAATTTTCATTAATGCCCGTGTAAAGTTTGTTAATTGGCCTGAGTTTAATAGTTTTGGATTTAATGGTTAAGTAATTTTGTATATTAGAATAATCTAAAGTATATCAGATTAATTATGAACACTCACTCATTTTAGATGCTTAAATTAAGATTAATATGGAGACTTAGATTTATAGTTAATTTTAAAACAGCATGCGATATTGACTCGACGATGGTCTATACATTCAAATATTTTTATTGACATTAATCAATCTAAAATACACTCCCCAATTGTAGATTTTATGGTAACCACTTAGACTTGATAATTAAGCGAGTGAAGCATTCTTTTTTCTTTTATAGTGATGACTGTATGGCCAATGAGAAAAAAATATTTAATAGAAAACTAGATCACCTTTACGATAAAAAAGGATGTATGACTCAAGAAGCATTTGCAAGCCTAAAGTCATTTATTGTTGCCGAGAACAATCTTGATCAAACAGCAGTAGAAACATTGAAAAACCTCTTTCCGTTGATAGTGATTGGCGAACAAAAAAATCCGCACAATCAACTTTACGTATCGGTAGGGGAGTAGTAAAAATTCTACAGTTAGCTCGTTATCAGCGACTATAGAATATGCTACTATTCAGTATATTCGTTTTTATCTCAGGGTAACAAAGATGCGAATCGATGTTTTATATATATTGCTAATACTTTTAGTTGCAAATCCTAGTTTTGCCGGTGAGGCAGATCGTATAAAATATTTTCAACTTATTATAAGTGAGCAACATAGAAACCTGCATGCATTTAAAAATCATCTGGGCTGTCCCAATACAACAATAGGAAGTTACTTGGGGCTTTTGCTCGCTAACGGTACGAGTGGCGATATTCGCAAAATCAGTTTTGATTGTAAGGTAGATGTCAAAAAATTGTCTGTCAATCCACAAAGTACATTGGCTAAAACGCATCGGTTCTGCCGCATCCGGGCATATACGTCAGACCGCAAAGGCGCTTCGCCTTGGCAATATGATTTATTGTTTTTAGTTAACAACAAAACACATAAGCTGAATTCAAACAATATTTATTGTCCTGGTGCGCCTTAATAACGAATTAATAGAAAATTATGTCTCAATATATTGAAAAAATACTCATAAGGATGAGAATATGTTGCCTAGTAGTTTAAAAGAATTTGCTGGCCATTTTACCGATTATACCGAGCTTCGGGTTCAAGAGAATCGCAATACACAGATAACACTCTTGAACGGCGATGTTACCAACAATACGAAATCTTCTAGCAGTGGAATCAGTGCCAGAGTATATCATCAGGGTCTTTGGGGGTTTTCCTCCAGCCCTGAATGGAGTTCGGATTCAGTAAAAGCGGTACTAAAATCAGCAGTGCATAACGCTGAGTTTATGGCTAGTAGAGGCCAAGGCCGTGGGTTTAGTTTTGAGTTGAAAAGTGCTAACAAGCGCTTGGATCTGACTACAAAGAAACCCCGATTAACTCAAAAAGAACTAATAGATTTTTGTAAAATCCTGGACGACTATATTCTAAAAACATATCCGGGACTGCAAAGTCGCTCGGTTGTTTTGGCCAATCTTGATATGGAAAAAAGATTACTGACTTCCTTTGGCTCTGAAAGCTATTCGATGATCCCGCGAGCAAATATCTTCATTCGCTTGAGTACCGAAGGAAGTGATGGACCCTGTGAACTTTATAATTTTTGTGGTGGGCTAGGGCAGTTTGAAGATATTTTTTCTACCCCAGAGGCAATATATCCGGAAATTGATAAGCTTCATGAGCATCTGATGAATAAAAAGCAGGGGGTTTATGCGCAGGCAGGTGAGCAAACAGTTGTTCTGGATTCTGATCTTGCCGGTATCCTTGCCCATGAGGCGATTGGGCATACGACAGAAGCCGATATTGTTTTGGGAGGATCGGTTGCTGCTGAAATGCTTCATAAGCAAGTTTCTTCACCCTTGGTGACGTTGGTGGATTTCGCACATTCTTACGAGGGTAAAACCCTCCCCGTTCCCGTTTATATGGACGATGAAGGTACGTCCGCCGAAGATACTGTTATTATTGAAAACGGTATACTGAAAAGCTTTATGCATAACAAAGAGTCTGCGCAACACTTTGGGCATAAGGGAACTGGGCATGCCAGGGCTTACCAATTTTCTGATGAGCCTTTGATAAGAATGCGCAATACAGCCATTTTGCCGGGAACGTCAAAATTGGAGCAAATGATTGCGTCAGTCGAGGATGGTTATTACTTGGTAAAGCCCAGTAATGGCCAGGCCGATTCTACGTCAGAGTTTATGTTTGGGGTCCCTTTGGGTTATCAGATTAAAAATGGCAAACTCGGTAAGGCCATTAAAGACACCACTATTTCTGGCGTGGCTTTTGACGTTCTAAAAACGATTGATATGATCAGTGATAAAATGTCCTGGGGAAATGCGGGTATGTGCGGCAAGAAGCAAATCATTCCAGTTGGTATGGGCGGGCCGGCGATTAAATGTAAACTTAATATTGGCGGGAGATAATTATGCAAGCTAAAGACATCGCGCAGTACGCACTTAAAGCGCTAATGGATGGTGGCGCCGATAAAGCCAAGTGTGTACTCGTTAGTTCAGAGAAAAATGAACTTAATTTGGAAGCTGATAATATTAACCTATTACGAACAACGTTTAATAGTGAATTAAATCTCAAAGTGATTAAAGACCAGTGTATCGGGAAGATATCGATAAATAAAACCAGCACGGATTTTATCAACCAGGCAGTTAAAGACGTTTTGGAAATGGCGGAAGCTTCTCAGCCAGATGATGCTCACGATATTGCGCCAATGCAGAACCCCGAAGAATTTAACGATGGTGTCGATACACCGGATCTTGATAAAATGTATCAACGATTAGAAGAATTTCAAGCACAAACAAAAAAGCGCTACCCGACAGTTCTTCTAGAAGGCTCGATCATAGATTATACGCGAACGAGTGCTTATACGCTTAACTCAAATGGAGTCGATTTTTGTGAGACAAAAGGCAACTATAATTTTATGGCGATGTTTACTGCTAAAGAAGATGGTAACGTCTCCTCATTTAATTATGACTCCATCGCATTAAAAAACCTAGATAGTTCACTTATTGAAACCGGACAATTTGATACACTTTTACGACAATCAAGTGAGCAAACTGTCCTTAAGCCATTAGCAGGAAAATTTGTAGGCGATGTTATTGCCACACCAAGTGCTTTTGCTTCATTTTTAGGGTCCTACTTGGGATATCTTCGGGATTATTATATGATTTCAGGCGCTAGTGTTTTTAAAGGTAAAGTGGGAGAGAAAATCGCTCACGACTTCCTCAGCGTTTCTTCCAATCCAACAAGTGATCAATTGGCTGACCGTTGTTTTGTTACCAGCGACGGATTTAGAGTCAAAGATATAAAAATTATTGACGATGGAATACTTAATACTTACTTGGTCAGTCAATATGGTGGAAATAAAACTAAACTGAAAAATCTCCCTAACGATGCTAATCGTCTCTTTATTGCAGCGGGTAATAAATCACTGGAAGATATGATTAAGTCAATAAAAAAAGGTTTGCTATTATGCCGTTTCTCGGGAGGGCGCCCCAGTGGTAACGGGGAATTTTCCGGAGTCGCCAAAAACAGCTATTATATAGAAGATGGAAAAATTCAGTTTCCAGTGCAAGAGGTGATGGTATCAGGTAATCTAGTCGATGGATTCAGAAATATTGTCGATATTTCGAAAGAACGCAACGAATCTGGCCGCAGTTTTATTCCTTGGGTACAAGTAAGCGGATGGACAGTGTCAGGAAAATAAAGGATAGCGTATCAGACTGACGCGAAGCAACGAGTGAGGAGTCATCTATGTTACGTATTTTGTATATATTTTTATTTTTGTTGTTTATCCCAGTGGAAGTATTTGCCAAAAAACCTCCAGGCTCTGCCTATAAAGACGGTGGACAAAGTAAAATTGCGGTTATCCTTTGTCATGGCAGAGGGAAGTATCCGACCTGGCTTGTGGTGAATCCACTACGCAAGGGACTTAACAAAAAACTTGGAATTCATACCTTGTCACTACAAATGCCTGCCAGTAGAAAAAATTGGCGGGCGTACGCACAGGATTTTCCGCAAGCTTATAAGACTATTAGTGAAGGTGTGGCATTTTTAAAGAAGAAAGATGTTAAGCATATTTATCTCATGGGCCATAGTATGGGTAGTCGTATGGCAACAGCTTACTTAGCAAAGCATAAAAATGCCGGTATTAAGGGTTTTATTGGTGTTGGGATTCGTGGTGGTGGTGGCGATCCACTGGATAGTAATGCGAATTTACAAGCGATAAAAATGCCTGTTTTAGACTTATACGGTGATGGTGATAGAAAAGACCTTAAGCATGCCCAGGCCCGATCCGATAGGGTGTCTTCACGGTATAAACAGGTGCGGGTAAAAGGTGCAGGGCACAAATTTACTCGATCAAAATACGAAAAAATTATGGTTCAAGCAGTTGTAGACTGGCTTAAGAATCAAGAAAAAATCAGATAGGTTTGATTCTGTTTGAGTGCGCCCTTTACATCAGCGGGTCACAAGATTTTTTTCAGCGCAGGCAACTGGGGTTGCAATGTCGCTGAAAAAAACTTCTGACCCGCTGATGACGGGCTTCAATTGAATTTGGTATTGTGTTTTTTAGGGTGTTGTCTGCGCGAAAAAAAATCTTGTGGTACAAGAGGGCGTTCTTAAAAATAATAATATTATGAGGACAATGTTACAGTCATTGTCTACAGCCCGCGCTGCGATTCAGAGCGAAGCATAACCTTATCTGGGTCACTTAGTGCCAGGCGTATTTGTTCCAACAGTTTTTGCTTATCTTTGCCCAGCACGCCTTTCAAGAGCAAATAATTTGACGCATGATCACTGCGAAATATGGTTTTATCAAGCGCGGTGTTTTCAATAAATTTCTCCATCTCTAAAAACAGGCCAGTCTGATCTAATAACTGAAAATCGGACGGGAAATAGGCGAGAAACCGATCTTGTCCGTTGGGAAAGCTAATCACAAGTGTCGCCAGATAGTTTGGCTTAGTTTCGTTGACCAGCAAGGCAGAATTTAGTGCGTGTTGCTCGGAAAATGGTTTTCCACCTAAACCGTTAAGAACCATTACCGAGGTTTTAATCTTTGCGGTTTTGAGTTTTTGTAGTGCAGCAACGGTAGAGGTGAAGGTTTCGCCTTTGTTGATGAGTTTCAGGAGTTGGTTGTCACCTGTTTCCGCGCCGACATAGACCAGCCCGAGTCCTGCGTCATGCAGTTCCTTTAGTTCGTTTGTCGATTTTGCTTTTACATTGCGCGGTAAACAGTAAGAGGAAATTCGTCTAATATTAGGAAAGCAACTATTAATCAAAGTCATTATTGCCAACAGGCGGCGGGTTGAAAGTACCATTGCATCCCCATCAGCCAGGAATATACGTCGAGTCTCAGGATAAAGCATCGCCGCTTTTTCGATTTCAGAAAAGAGAATGTTCTGTTTTTTGGGGTTGAATATTTTTTGTGGTGCGGTGTACATTTCGCAGAATGCACACCGGTTCCAGGAGCATCCGTTGGTTACTTGTAGTATCAAGGAGTTTGCTTCGCTGGGTGGGCGAAACAGAGGTTCTACATAGTTTAAAGACGAGATGCGGGTCATACAGATTCTCAGACTAGATGATTCACTCAATAATAGCACAGGATAGCAGTGGCGCGGGCTGATTTGTTCCATGTTCTTGATGCGAGAGGAGAGGCTATCGTGGCGATTAAAAGCAGATTACTATTAATTTTGACAAATATAATTACCCCTATTTTTTCCGAAAGCGTTAGAATAGTATCGATAACTATAACTTAAGGCGTATTAGAAAAATATCGGGTTTTGTTATTGTGTGGTTATGTCATATAGATTGAGGAACATATGGGGCTGGATACAGTTGAGCTTGTATTAAGGGTAGAAGAAGAATTTGAAATTGAAATTCCGAATGATATAGCGGCGTAGTTATCGACAGCAGGCGATATACACAATTTTATTATGAGCAATATTACTAAAATCTCCAGTTCGATCGATACCCCACATGATGTCGAGATAGGGGAAAGACTTAGAGATATAATTGTGGGGCAGCTTGGTGTCAGACCGGAAGAAGTCAAAAAATCGTCACGCATTGTCGCCGATTTAGGTGCAGACTAATACTTGAATTTGCTAAGGCGATTCCACCATAAAAGCGAAAAAGAATTATTTTGAAAAAATTATCAATTGCGTTTAAAAATATTGCTTTAGTCAAAGAAATTGAGTCTCCGGAAAATCCGGGAGGACTTGAAAAAAGGGTCGCTTTAACGCCGGACGACGTTGGACGATTAACTGCGGTTGGTATTAATGTATTTGTTGAATATGGCGCAGGGCTCGGTGTGGATTTTGAAGATAAGGAATATCTCAAAAACGGATCTGTGATGCAAAAAGCAGATGACATATATATAGATAAGGATATGATTATTAAATTTAAAGGTCCCTCTTTGCAGTCTATATCAAAGATGAAAAAAGGCTGTACCCTGTTTTGCATGGCGCACTTCCACTCTTTCCCTGAGAGGGCGAAAATGCTTGAGGATAATCAAATAAATGTTATCGCCATGGAAGAGATACTTGAATCGCCAAAACTGGAAACCGACGAGCAAATATTATCGCGAACCGGAATGGCTCAAGCGTTAAAATGTTTTATTGATGATGGAGCAATTGGAGATTTAAAAGTATTTATTATCGGTCGAAATGAGAGGTTGGCGGGTTCGATAAGAAGAGCGGGAAACCGAAACCCATACTCGCTCAGGCTATTACATAGAGACATAAAATTTGAAGAGGTAAAAGAGACAGGTAGTGAAACCCTATATTTTTACGATAGTAAAAATTATAACGATCTAGATAGATTAATTAAAAAATTAGAACAAAGTAATTCCAATGTTTTTGATCTTTATCAATTTGAAATTGAGAGCGGGCAAGGGGCAATTGCCGATTATCGAAAATCACATGCACCTTTAGAATTTGGGTTGCGCAGAATTCAGTGTCTGCATGAGACCGGGCAAGCGGGCGCTAGGTATGGAGTAGAGTTGCTTAAAGAAAATAAACCTGAACTGGATATCTGTGAAGCAAAGGTTGTTGTATTAGGTTATGGTAATGTGGCACAAGGCGCAATACATGAAGTATATGATCAGGGTTGCAAAAATGTCAGTATTTTAGGGCGTACCCATACTCTCAAAGGTAAAATCGAATATTGGTTAAAGGACGCTGATTTAATTATCAATGGTGCAGAACTAGAACAAAAATTAAGAGGCAAGAGTTATCTTATCAGTAACGATCATCTAAAAAATGTAATTCGAAAGCGTTCAGTTGTAATCGATCTTGTCGGTGGCAGCGAGAGTAATAGAAGCGCCGTAGAAGCCGTGCTTAGTTGCACATTTTTAACCAATCCACATTTTATTAAAGACGATATTACTGTTTCGGCTTTGTGGGGTTGGCCAATGTTGGGCATGATGAGAGAGAGTGCGATTAAGTATTCAAGTCAGATTACCGATGTTCTAATTATAAAAGAAAAATTAATCGAAGGAATAGGCACTTTGAAACCTGGTGTAAAGCGAGCACTTGTTTGCGGACCATTCTAGTTTGTGTTTGTTGTCAGTTGTAAATAGCATGTAAAACATATGTAAAACAATGTAAACGGGTATTTAAATACACTTCGTTAGCTGTATTCTATTGGTGCAGTTCACCAACACCAAAGGAATTCGCTATGCGAAAACAAACTAAAGCGCTATTATTATTTATATTTTTTACTTTGAATTTTCCGGCAATGGCCGGTACGGCTTATAGAATAAGTGGGCCTTACACGGAAAAAAATCTGTCGATCTATCTGGTGCATGGCAAGAATCAGAATACTAAGGACAAATTTCTAACATTGGGCGAGGCAATGGAGAAAAATAAGGTCCGGGTACATGAAACAGGCAATGTCAACCGGCTACAGATCGAAAATATCAGTAAGAAAGACAATGTTTATATACAGGCTGGTGACATTATAAAAGGCGGAAAGCAGGACAGAGTGTTTTCTACAGATATGATATTGGAACCGCAGTCAGGCAAGGTGGACATATCTGCTTTTTGTGTCGAGAAAGGGCGTTGGTCTAAGCGAGGCAAAGAGTCATTGTCGCGGTTTCAGTCATCAGAAAAACAACTGGTATCAAAAAAGTTAAGGCTGGCAACACGCTTAAATAAAAACCAGTCTGAGGTATGGAAAGAAGTTAGCAAGGTCCAGGCAGCTATTTCAAGTAATGTTGGAAAGAAAATTAATGACGCCAGATCAAACAGTAGTTTGCAGCTAGCACTGGAGAACAAGTCGCTAGATGTTATGGTAAAGGGTTATAAGAAGAAACTGATGCCTGTGATTAAACATAAAAAGGACGTTATCGGTTACGCGTTTTCTATTAACGGTAAGTTAAACACCGCAGATATTTATGCTAACAATCAGTTGTTCGTAAAACTTTGGCCAAAATTATTGGATTCTGCGGCCACAGAGGCCATATCTGAGTACAAGAAAAAACTAAAATATTCGGTTCCTGGTAAAGCTGATATTAATACCTGGTTCGCCAACGCGAACAAGGGAAAAGTAACAAAAACCAAGCTTAATAAAAAAATTGGTAGTACTAAAACGGAAAACGAGTCCGATGTGCAATTTAGTACTTACAGCACAGGTTCCAAAAAAACTTTTTATCATAGGCAGCTATTAAGAAAGTAGAGCTTGGATACTGGCTACAGATGGGCATACCTTTCACTGTTACCTGAATTGTCTATCGAGTTTATATTTGTGTCTTGGGAAAGCAAATATGTTAGTGCTGTACGAGCATTTTGGAACGTGTTGCTTTCTCTATTCAAGATTTTAGGTTACTATTTTTGCGTAGATACAAACCATTGAACACTATCTTTGTTAAGATACGTTGAGTTATGGGTACTTTCTCCCCGTTATTAACCCTTTTAGCATCTCGTGTCGTTAATAGTTATATTCAGTATGTTGTTCTTTTTAGCAATAGCATTGATAATTTAAATTATAAACCCAATATATATAAATATAATAAATTCCTGAACGAGTCTTGTTTCCCTTGCATTGTTATGTTTCGTGTAGTGTATCTATAGTATTTCAAAAAATACTGTTTAACAGATTGCTTAACTTTAAGGAGAGAGATAATGAGTGACGTAAGCGCAGCAAAAAGGAAAAAATCGAAGAGCAAAGGTAAAGAGTCAAACAGTTTGGCAGATGATGCGGTAGAAAAATATGCATCAAAAAGCCGAAGTCGCAGGGCCGAGCAAAAAGAAGAAAGTACTGTTGCAAAAAAATACGCCAGTATTGAATCGAACCCGTTCCATCAAATCATCTTACAGTCCGACTCAGAACCTGAAGAGAAAGCAAAAGCAATTTCCCAGGCACTGGCTTATGATGACAGCAAAACCAAGGAAGAAAACGAAGTGATGCTTGCGGCTTTTGAAGAGTTCAAAGAATATTTGATGGATCAGCGCAAGGAGATGTCAAAAGAAATTATTCGCCTTTCTGACACAGAGGCGTTTTCCGAACTACAATCGGTGTTCGAAGAAATGAACGGTGCTTTGCAGGACTTTGAAACACAACTTTCTCCCCTGATCGACATCATTGATGCTGTTCACCGATTGAATATGGCCAGCGATGGTGCCATGTATGATGTTTTCAAGGAAATACAGGAAGACAAGGTCGAAGAAGAGCGTATTGCTAAACAGCGTGAAGAACATGAAGCCTCCTTACAAGGTTACAACAATGATGTCACCGCTTTGCAAAAAGAAATTGCGGTACTTCGAGAAGATAAATCCTGGTGGGGTATGGGTGGTACTACAAAGAGTGCGCTGCAGGATATTGCCAGAAAGCAGGTTGATATTGAAAACAAGCAAAATGATATTAGCAATTTACGTCAGGATGTCGAGTCACTGACCCTTGATCGTGAAACTAAGTTTGCCGAGTATGCCAAAGAAAAAGAACAACTGAGAACCTTGCTGGATATTACCTCTGATGAACATAAAGAACGTCAGGAAGCTTTAGTTGGTGCTGCGCTAAACTTCGTCAACACAACGGATGAAAGAACCGGCGCCGTACTGGAGCATATGGACGGTATTCGTGGGCAAATTAAAAATGTCGGTAGCGTCAATGGCAGTATGCGTAAAATCTTTGCCATCGTTAACGATGGTATAAAAGATGCCGAAGGCAAGAACGCCACGCTGACCGATAAATTTCAGGCGGTGGCAGAGAACGAGTCGCAACTGCAAACCTTTGAACGCGAAGACAAGCTACAGGCTGTTAATCAACATGTCGATTCGTTGAATGCAGCTAAAGTCGATACACTCGGAACCTATGGTGAATTACAGCAGGAAAACATGAATATTAAGTCCATGCAGGACACCAACAACCAGCAGATTAACCATACACGTAAAATGCATAGCAGTGGTACCGCCGGTGTTGCCAGCCGCCTGAGTGTCGTGCTCACGGCGGTTTCGTCTGCTGCTCTGAACGAGGCAAAAACGGCTACGCAGAACACGCTCAGTGGTATGAATTCCATGACCCATGCACTGGCACAAAATGAAGCGATCAAGAACGCAACGCAATTACACGTTCAAAATGATGAGCTTTCCAATGCCATTAAAGAGCTTGAGTCTTATCGCGAGATCAGTGACAAGGCCACCGAGATCACCCGTGCGGCGCTGGAAGAGCAAAAGGTATTGCAACGTGATATGGAAAAAACGGCAGAAGAGTTGGCCAAGTCCGTTAGAGATGCCAAGGGCGTTACAGCGGATGTCATGCAAGACGATGATGGACCGGACACAAGCACTCGTCACACTGACAAAGAGCAAGAATCTTCTACAAAGAAAAATCCGTTTGAGGATTTCAGAATTTAACTGGAACAGGGCTGCTACTAGCTTGGTAATTTGAGAGTTTAAATATTTAATATTTTTGTTCTTAAGTTATCAAGCTGTTAGTGCCAACCCGGATGCCCCTTATAATAACCTTAATAAGAAGAGATAAGCAAAATGCCAGATAAACAATTAACCACTACACGTGATTATCTTACGCGTGGTCAGGATTATTTAAAAAATTCTGATAATTTCGAGCTGGTCGGGAGAGAAGAGGAAATCAAAAAGCTGACTGGAATTTTAATGCGCAAACGCGCCAACAGCGTTCTTTTGGTAGGTTGTGGTGGCGTTGGTTGCTCGGCGATTGCCATGGGTTTACAGCAATGCAAAAAACATCCGAATGCGCCATTTGATTTGATCAGCAAGCGTTTTTTTTGGCTGGATACCGATGGTTTGTTTTCCTCGGGTGACCCGATTAAAATCAACGAGACGTTTGCAAAAACACTTAGGACACTGAAGCGCACACCCGATTCCATTCTCGTCATTGATGACATGAAAGACTTTATCGAGGCGGCGCGCAACAATGGTTGCTCTAATCTGATTAACGCCCTGATGCGTACAATCAAGAAAAAAGATGCGCAAGTTATTTTTGAAACACGTGATGAAGATTTGGACGTTGTTTTAAAAGCACATTCAGACATGCGTGAACTTTATACCATGTTGGATATATTAGAGCCCGATCTTGAGGATCTGGATAAAATAGTAAAAATCGTCGCCCGTCAGCGTCTGGAAAAACACCATCAATTAAAAGTTTCCGATGAGGCTATTGAAGCTGCTATCGATGTCACCACAAAATATCGTGTACGCGATCTTAGCTTAAGCCGGGCGCAACCGGAAAGAACGATAACACTTCTCGACCGGGCACTGACGACCTACCGTCTAAACGCCCATTCAAATCCGCCTGCCCTTGCCGAACTGCAAGCTAAACTGGATGCTGTAAACACGATGCTTGATGATGAAAACAGTGTTAAAGATAAGGATGCTCAAAGTAAGGCAGAGTTGAAAACGGTACAAGCAACATTACACGGCGAGATTAAGGAAACCAGGAAAGCGTGGGCAGCACACCAAAGCCATATAAAAGGCATTTATCAGGACTTGCGTCGTGGAGAAGAATCTGTTCGCCAACTGGAAAATCAGTTGGAAGACCAGTTGCAAACTGAAGAAGAAGCGCGTCAGCAAGCCGCCGAACACGCAGAGAATAGCGGTGATAGTGACACAGCAGTTGCCCAAAAAACTATTTCCAGCTTTATGGTTGGGACAATGAATTTGGAATCGGATGAGGTTACTGCGATCAGAGACAAAATTAAAAAATATCAACACGAGGTTGATGAAAGAAAAGCGGAGTTTGACCGTCTGACTGCTGAAATTAATAACACGCTTGTACTAGGAAAAGCTGAAACCCTGGCAGAATTTAGTAGTATTTCCGGTATTCCTGTGAATAAACTGACCCGGGACGAGCGCGCCAAATTGATGGAGCTCGATAAGAATCTTGGCGATCGCGTTTACGGTCAGGATGAAGCGGTTACAAAACTATCCAATCAAGTTCGTGTCTCCCGCGCCGGTTTGCAAGATCCAAACAAACCACAGGCGGCATTCCTGTTTCTTGGGCCCTCCGGTGTTGGGAAAACAGAGATAGCAAAAGCATTGTCTGCTGAACTGTTGGACAATGAACAGGCCTTGTTGCGATTTGATATGTCGGAATATATGGAGAAACACGCTGTTGCCAAACTGATTGGTGCCCCGCCCGGTTACGAAGGTTATGAAGCAGGTGGTATCCTCACCAATGAAATGCGCCGCAACCCGAGAAGAATTATCCTTTTTGACGAAATTGAAAAAGCACACCCGGATGTATTTAATGTGTTTTTGCAAATTCTCGACGATGCCCGCCTGACGGATAACCGCGGTCTTACAGTATCATTTCGCGATGCGATTATTTTGATGACGACCAATATCGGAACCGAATATTTTCTGAACGAAGAAAATTTTGATGCAGCAGAGGAAATGGCGCTTGAGGATCTGGACAAGCAGTATCGCCCGGAATTTTTGAATCGCTTTAACGGTCGCCAGAATATTGTCTGTTTTCAGACACTCAGTTTGTCGATTATTGAGAAAATTGCCGCAAGGGATATTAGTAAGCTAAATAAAATGGTTCAGGCCAGTTTGCCGGATATCTCAGTCGATATTAGTAAACAGGCTTTGCAAGCTATGTGTCGTGATCATTATAAACCAGTGAATGGCGCTCGGGGTATTACCGGCTATATCGAAGGCTGGGTCAAACCGGAAATTGCCAATACCGTTCTGTTTACTCCGGATGCCAAGGGTACCATGATGATTGACTACGACGAAGCGGAAAAGTCTGTTGTTATTCAGATGCCACAACCTGTTATTTCTAAACAGGCAAAGCGGTCTTCGGCAAAAAAATGAATTTGAACTTAAACAGGAGATTTAAGCCATGAGGAGCGGCGACGAAGATCCTTTGTTGAAAAAAGTTAGGCAGGCGGAAGAACGGGCAAAAAGTGCTAGTAAAAAAGCCTCAGGTGCATCGGCCGGCCTTGGCGTCGGCGGAAAAGTTGGCGAAGCGATTCGATGGTTAGAAAGTATTGGTAAGGTGTATACGATTGTAAAGTCTTTGCTGCGCACACTAAGAAAGTATACCGGTCCTTTGGGAAGTCTTATCGCATGGATCGCAAGGAAAATTGGCGCAGGTCTTAAATGGGGCTCGTTTGAGCGCGAGATTGTTAAGCAGGATGAGCAAGGTGGGCCGAATTTTTCGTTTTTTGGAAAAGTGTTCAAATTCTTTGCTGGAAAAGCCAGAGCAAAAACGCTTAAATATAATATTTTCTACAAATCAGATCTTAAGTACGATGAAGAAGGCGACCGTGTTTTCTCAAAACGACGTCTGGCTAAAACGCTTGCCGGTGTTGCTGTTGCCATGTTGTCTGCGCATATAGCGTTGTCTGCGCTATATTTCTATGCGACGAAATTTGAAGAAGTCATTTATACATCGGGTGGCAAGCAGCAAATCGAGAAGGGCGATTTATACGAATTTACCGGTTGTACATCACTACCTTGTAGCACGAAATTAAGAAACGGTAAATTTTATGATATTGAGAGTAGTTGGTATTTTCCATCGCTCATCTATCCGGAAGAAGATGTTTATGCAGCCATTCCTGAGCAAGACGGTGCCTGTCATATCAAGGGCTATGGTCTTTATTTCAAAAACTTGAAATTTTTGCACCGTACATTTCAATGGTACCAAAAAATCTATGACGTTACCTGTCGACCGCTGACCGAGGAAGAGAAAAAGAAGGTAATCGACACAGGTACCATCCCACAACTTCCAGGGACAGCCCCGACTAAGCGGTGAATTGTAACCCGAAAACGCGCTTAAACCGTTCGTTTAATATAAAGATATTGGGTATACTATCGCAATAGTAATTGATTATTAACGGCGATTGATTAGTGGGTATTCCAGTTTGATCGCCTGATAAAGTATTGGACAAAATTATGCATTTAATAATTATTGCAGCAATTCTCATTGTTTTAG
>QILK01000229.1 GCA_003233345.1 Gammaproteobacteria bacterium
ATTGTCTGTGGCAAATCAAAACGAGATATAGTCGACCAGGTTTTGATAAAACCAACACACCCGGGAAAACTTTATCCGATTGAACAGGTTTTGGCTCGCGAGTCGACGGTTTGGTATATGGATTCACTGGCCTATGTGGAAAATTAAATTATTTTTGTAAAAAATCGAGCGAATTTCGCCAGTATTGGCTATCGTGATCAAAAATTCGGGTATCGTTGCTTGGTCCCCAGCTTCCAGCCGGGTAGGTAGGAATAAAATCCTTGTTTATGGCCCATTCTTGTAAAACAGGGTCGATTATTTGCCATGCTAATTGAATTTCGTCATAGCGTAGAAACAACGTGCTATCATTTTGCATAATGTCTAGTAGCAAAGCCTCATAAGCATCGAGATGATTGCACTCGGGGTCTGCATAACTGGCATCAAGATGGGTTGTTCTGGTTTGCATTTCCAGCCCGGGTTGCTTGACCTGTAATTCAATACGCATGCATTCATCTGGCTGAATACCGAGTAAAATCCAGTTAGGTGTTAGCGATTCTATACGTGTCGGTCGAAACAATTGTTGCGGTGGGTGTTTGAAGCGAATACTGATCATCGAGCTGCGCTCGGCCATGCGTTTTCCAGTACGTAAATAAAAAGGAACGTTGCGCCAGCGCCAGTTATCAATATACAATTTTAGAAACGCATAGGTTTCGGTCACACTGTCTTTGTTGACATCGGGTTCATCGGTGTAGGCCGGGACAGATTGTCCTAGTATTTTACCTGCAGAATATTGCGCACGAAAAGCATGAGCGGCAACGGCATCTCGACTAATTGCCCTGACTGACTTAAGAACTTTGACCTTTTCATCGCGCAGTGATTCCGCATCCATTTGCGCCGGTGGCTCCATGGCAACCAGTGTTAGCATTTGCAGCAGATGGCTCTGAATCATATCTCTTAGCGCACCGTTGCGATCATAAAACCCAGCGCGTCCGTCGACACCGTGAGTCTCGGCATGGGTGATTTGCACATGGTCAATATAGTTGCGGTTCCAAAGCGGTTCAAGCATCAAATTAGCAAAGCGAAACACAAGAACGTTCTGTACCGTACCCTTGCCAAGGTAATGGTCGATACGGAATATCTGGCGCTCGGTAAAGTCCCGGTGTAACAGAACTTCAAGCGATTTTGCGCTTTCAATATCACGGCCAAATGGTTTTTCGATGACTAGACGTTTCCAGCCGTCGTGTTCATTATTTAATTCAGCTTTCGCCAGATTGCGGCTAACATTGGCATAGTTCCCAGGCGGAATTGCCATATAAAAAATAATATTGCTCGGGTAGTCAGGTTTTGAATCAAGGTAGTTGTGTAGCCGGGTAAAGCTGTCGGCTTTGTCTAAATCGCCGTTAAAGTAGTGAAGCCGCGATTTCAGTTTAGCGATTTTTTCGCTTTGCAAAGACGACTTGGCATTTTCACATAAGTGACTCTCAAATTGATCACGCCATTGAGCTGAATCCAGTGGCTGGCGACCAAACCCGACGATTTGCATATCGGCTGGCAACCGGTTTTCTACCTCCAGATTGAATAGTGCTGGCAACAGTTTATTTTTCGCAAGATTGCCAGTGCAACCAAAAATAACGAACGTGCAGGTCTCGGTAATCGCATCCTTTTGAGGGGCGCTCATTTGCTCTTTCCGATATTATGTCCACCAAATGCCTGGCGCATCTTGGCCAGCAGTTTAAAACTGTAACCGTTTTCATCCTGGCTGGCAAAGCGCATCGTCAGCGCCTGTGATAAAACCGGTGCTGGAATGCCCTGCAGAATAGATTCCTCGATGGTCCAGCGTCCCTCGCCAGAATCGGCCACATAGGTTGAAACATTATCCAGATTCTGATCCTGTTGCAGAAACTCTGCCATCAGATCCAGCAACCAACTGCGAACAACTGAACCATGTTGCCAGAGTTCGGCTATTTGCGCGAGATCCAACTGCATTTCGTCTTTGTTTTTTAAAAGTGTAAATCCCTCGGCAAATGCCTGCATCATGCCATATTCGATACCGTTGTGAATCATCTTGGTATAATGACCGGCACCTGCAGGGCCGACATGTGACCAGCCAGTGTCTTTTGCCGGTGCCAGCGCTTCAAGAATAGGTTGAATCTGTTTAACGGCTGATTTCTTTCCACCCACCATTAGACAGTATCCATTTTCCAGCCCCCAAATCCCCCCGGATACGCCGGCATCAACAAAATTAATTCCCAGTTGGTCAAACAAGTCAGCACGTCTTTGACTGTCATGGTAATTAGCATTACCGCCATCGACAACAATATCTCCTGGACTCAGTTGCTTACTGAGCGTCTGTAACATCGACTCAGTAATCTTACCGCTAGGTAGCATCGTCCAGACAATGCGTGGAGCAGGCAGTTGATCGATAATATCGCTAGTGTCCTCGACGGCTGAAAACCCCTTGGTATCTGAGAGTTCACGGATAATTTCCTGGGATCGGTTCATACCCATGACGTCGATACCCTGTTGCATTAGTCTACGTGCCATATTGGCACCCATTTTTCCCAATCCAATTATTGCCAATTGCATATCAAGTCCTCTTCAACCATTATATTCGCTATACGAATTTGTAAAGTCACTTATACTTTATAAGTAGGTAGTAGTTTCAGTTTACTAGACATCTTATAAATAACAAATTATTTTAAATCTAACTGGTTTAACTAGAACCACCAATGAAGATAGAGGTACCGACAATAAAAAAGAAAAATCGTTCAATGGAATTATTCAAGGCGTTCTCGAAACTCAAGAAAGTAGAACTACCTCTCTAAAAATCCTGGCCGGCATTGAGTCGATTTTAAGATCAAATAAAAATATAGATGCAGATGCATCCTATTAAATTCCATTAAAGCCCCTCAACCGCCAGTCAGAAGTTTTTTCCAGGACAGTTATAACGGCACGTTGTTGGCCTGGAAAAAATCTTGTGGCTGGCGGTTGTAAGAGGGGCGCTGTTAAAAAATATAGTGGCCTTATTATTGATTGTACCATGCTTGAAACGTTTATTAGCATGTGCAAGCGTCTCTGAAGTTGCGAATGCATCTTCCGCTAGCTTCGCGATTAAATATTGTTGAGAAATTATCGATTATTACTTATGCTGACGGTAGTATTGAAGATTCTGAAGTCTCCGTTTTGTATAATCTTTGTAGCGTGTTGAATATTGATACTTCGTTTGCTGATCAGGTGTTACATAACGCCACGCAGCCAGTAGATTAATAGTGGTTCCCGGGATGGCGTTGCCAGCCCGGGCTACTTTTTAGGGTTTGCATCGTGTTACACGGAGTGGCGTTGCCAGCTTAGACTACTTTAGGATTTTATTTAGGTATTGGCCGGTATAGGATTTTTCAACTTTCGCGACTTCCTCCGGCGTCCCGGTAGCGATTATTCGGCCGCCCTGGTCGCCACCCTCGGGGCCCAAGTCAACGACCCAATCAGCGGTTTTGATCACATCGAGGTTATGCTCAATGACAACGATGGTATTGCCATGATCGCGTAGCCTGAAGAGCACGGCTAACAGTTGCCTGATATCGTAAAAATGCAGCCCGGTGGTCGGTTCATCGAGAATATAGAGTGTTTTTCCGGTGTCTCTCTTTGACAGTTCACGCGATAATTTGATGCGTTGCGCTTCACCACCAGATAAGGTTGTGGCGTTCTGTCCCAGCTTTATATAGGACAATCCCACATCCATTAGTGTTTCCAATTTTCGCTTAAGGACCGGTACGGCGCTAAAAAAAGGCAGGGCGTCTTCGACGGTCAACTCCAATACTTCATGGATATTTTTACTTTTATAGCGTATGCCCAGTGTTTCCCGGTTATATCTTTTACTGTGACAGATATCGCAGGGCACGTAGATGTCGGGAAGAAAATGCATCTCGACTTTTATAACACCGTCACCCTGACAGGCTTCGCAACGTCCGCCTTTGACATTGAAACTAAAACGCCCTGGTTTATAACCGCGGGCACGACTTTCCTGGGTACCGGCAAACAATTCACGAATGGGGGTAAATAAACCGGTATAGGTCGCCGGGTTTGAGCGCGGTGTTCGGCCGATCGGGCTCTGGTCTATGTCGACAATTTTATCGATCTGCTCCAGGCCTTCGATAGACTCGTGTGCGGCGGGCACGGTGCTGGCATTGTTGATTTCTCTGGCGCAGTAACGATACAGTGTATCGTTGATCAAGGTTGATTTACCGGAACCGGAAACGCCAGTAATACACGTTAATAGTCCTACCGGGATTTGCAAGTTAACATTTTTTAGATTATTTCCTGAGGCTTTATTGATTGACAGCACCTGTTTTTTATCAAAATCAAATCGTTCCGATGGCACGCTGATTTGCTCGCGTCCACTGAGAAAGGCACCGGTCAATGACTTTTTGTTACGCTTTATCGCCTCCGGTGTTCCTTCAGCGACAATCGTGCCACCGTGTACACCCGCACCCGGTCCGATATCGATGACATGATCGGCGGCATCAATCGCCTCCTCATCATGCTCGACAACAATCACGGTATTGCCAAGGTCGCGCAGGTAGATTAACGTATTTAACAGGCGCTGGTTATCGCGTTGGTGCAAGCCGATCGACGGTTCGTCGAGAACATACATCACCCCGACCAGGCCAGCACCAATTTGACTGGCGAGGCGGATGCGTTGTGCCTCACCGCCCGATAAAGTATCGGCGCTGCGTTCCAGCGACAGATAATCGAGCCCGACATTGACCAGAAATTCCAGTCGCTGCACAACCTCTTTGAGAATTTTATTGGCGATTTCACCACGCCTGCCCGGCAGTTTTAGTTCCGAGAACAGTTTGTGGGCTTTATTGATAGGCAAGGTAACAATGTCAGGTAGTCTCAGCTTCTTGATAAAAACATGGCGTGCCGCTTCGTTAAGCCGGGCGCCGTCACACGTGGGACAATGTTGGGTGCTTAGATATTTGGCGAGCTCTTCGCGGACCGCTTGCGATTCCGTTTCCCGGTAACGACGGGTAATGTTATTGATAACCCCCTCAAATACATGGCGCTTGGTGACTGCTCTGCCATTATTATTGGCATATTTAAATTCTATGATTTCATCTTTACTGCCATAGAGGATGATGTCTTTATGTTTTTGCTTTAATTTTTCAAAAGGGGTGTCGACTTCAAAGCCATAATGCTTGGCCAACGAACTGATCATATGAAAATAATAGACATTTCGGCTATCCCATCCCCTGACAGCACCACCGGATAAACTTAAATGTGCATGGGCGACCACGCGTTCCGGGTCGATGAATTGCTGAATACCGAGGCCGTCGCATTCAGGACAGGCGCCCACTGGGTTATTAAACGAAAATAGTCGCGGTTCCAGTTCAGCGAGACTATAGCCACAATGCGGGCAGGCAAATTTGGCTGAGAAAACGATGTCCTTCTTGCGGGCATTATCCATATAGGCAATACGCACCAAGCCACCCGATAACTGCAATGCAGTTTCAAACGATTCGGCGAGTCGTTGGCCAATATCGGGCTTCACTTTAAAGCGATCGACGACGGCTTCAATGGTGTGTTTTTTTCGCAGGTCGAGTTTTGGTACATCATCAAGTTCATAAATATCACCATCGACGCGGGTGCGGATAAAACCTTGTGCACGCAGTTCATCAATGACTTGAAGGTGCTCGCCTTTACGTTCATCAATGATCGGTGCGAGTAAATACATGCGCTCATTCTCAGGCAGTTCAAGCACATGGTCTACCATCTGGCTGATGGTTTGCGCGTCCAGTTCGATATCGTGTTCAGGGCATTTGGGGATACCGACACGGGCATACAATAATCTTAGATAATCATAAATTTCGGTAATGGTTCCAACCGTCGAGCGTGGATTATGCGAAGTCGATTTTTGCTCGATTGAAATAGCCGGTGAAAGCCCTTCAATATGATCCACATCCGGTTTTTCCATGATCGACAAAAACTGTCTGGCATAGGCAGACAGGCTTTCCACGTACCGCCTTTGTCCCTCCGCATAGATCGTATCGAAGGCTAACGAGGACTTGCCGGAACCGGACAAGCCGGTAATCACAATCAGCTTATCTCTGGGAATGTCCACATCGATATTTTTTAAGTTATGTGTGCGTGCGCCACGAATTAATATTTTGTCCATCAGCTGCCCTTTTTGAATCGCAACCTGTTAATATACGCTCGTTTGCCAGCACAGTCCAAAGAGGTATTTTAGTGAAGTCTACGAGTCCAAATTTTCATCAGCTGACCGCATTCGAGAGGCGGGCGACTATGGGACTTGCGACGATTGTATCCTTACGAATGCTCGGACTATTCATGATTTATCCAATATTGATCCTTTATGTTGGGAAAATACCCGGGGCGACCGAAATCACGATGGGGGTTGCCTTTGGTGCCTATGCGCTAATGCAGGGCATACTGCAAATACCGTTTGGCATGCTCTCGGACCGATATGGTCGAAAACGCGTTATTATTGTTGGTTTAAGTTTGTTTGTGCTTGGGAGTGTTATCGCCGCGCTCGCTGATAATGTTTGGGAATTGATTCTGGGGCGAACGATACAGGGTGCTGGTGCGGTCGCCGGTGCGGTAATGGCGTTGACGGCTGATCTGACCCGCGAAGAGACGCGTACCAAGGCATTGGCGTTTATCGGAATGACGATCGGTATAGCGGTCATGACCGGGTTAATTATTGGCCCAATACTGGACCAGTTAATCGGGCTTTCAGGGATATTCTGGTTAACCGCCGGTCTCGCCGTTGTCGGAATATTGGTTTTGATTTATATCGTACCGAACCCGGAGGACTCACACTTTCACCGCGATACAGAACCCGTGCCAAACCAAATAAAGCGTATATTAAAAGATCCCCAATTAATGCGTTTTAATATCGGGATATTGCTTTTACACACAATTTTCGCCGCTTGCTTTATGGCGTTCCCGCTTATTATTCGTGATTATTTTCATCTGGGCTTAAAGCAATCCTGGTGGATATACGTGCCAACGCTGGCCTTGTCAGTCGCTATCATGTTGCCGATGATTATTATTGGTGAAAAATATAGACGTATGAAGCAAATGTTTATTTTTTCAATATTCTTAATTGCGGTCGTAGAGGTAGGGCTGTTTGCCAGCTACGACAATCCCACCCTTGTTTTTTTTATGATGATAGTGTTTTTTGGCGGATTCAACTTTCTTGAAGCCGCCTTGCCATCACTAGTTTCCAAAGTGGCGCCCGTCGATAGCCGAGGCACCGCGATGGGTGTCTATTCGACCATGCAGTATTTGGGTATCAGTCTTGGTGGTTTTCTCGGTGGGATAGTATTAACCTATTATAAAATTCCAGGCATATTTGTCTTTTGTGCCATTTTAGCTGGTATTTGGTTACTGATTGCTATAAACATGGCACCGCCGAGATACCTACGAAATCAACTTTTGAATATAGGTATCGTCACTGAATCAGAAGCACAAAAACTGGCCATGCAGTTGACCGCAGTGCAAGGTGTCGCTGAAGTGGTGGTTATGGCAGCAGAAGGCGTGGCTTACCTAAAAGTAGATTCTCATGCGCTCGATGAAGAAAAATTGTATGCTTTTTCAGTCAGCGATGCTTAGCAATTGACTTAATTTATAGGCCGATTTCAGGCCAAAATTGTAAAACAGATTAGTTTCAATTACTTAGATTTTTAACAAATTCGACACAAGTCAATACTATTTATTGGTTTCTTGCTATTATATTAGGGTATATTCTGCAAGGATTTAAAGCGTAATGCTGTCACCCTATCAACAAGAGGTTAGAAACAATTATGGCTAGAGGAATTAATAAAGTAATATTAGTCGGTAACTTAGGCAACGATCCTGACATGCGTTATATGCCTAGCGGCTCAGCAGTTGCTAATATTTCTGTGGCCACTTCTGACTCCTGGAAAGACAAACAAACGGGCGAATCCAAAGATCGTGTTGAATGGCATAACGTCGTATTTTTTAACCGACTTGCTGAGATTGTTGGCGAATACCTTAAAAAGGGCTCACAAGTTTATATTGAAGGACGATTACAAACAGATAAGTGGCAGGATAAACAAGGCAACGATCGTTATACAACAAAAATAATAGCCAGCGAAATGCAAATGCTTGGCGGCCGCACTACCGGCACTGCCAATTTTAATCAACAAGACAGCGCGCCTAATCAACAAGGTCAACAAGGTCAACAAGGTCAACAAGGTCAACAAAGTGGTGGCGCACCTAATAGAAGTTCGACGCCACAGCCGACATTGGATACTGCTAATGCTATGGATGATGATATTCCGTTTTAGAGGACACCTAAGACATAAGTGTAAAGTAATGTTTGATAGCCCCTATAATTAGGGGCTTTTTTTATAATCTTGATATTTTTAAATGTAAAGTTAATATTTGAGAGATAAAACTAGTAGACAAATTATTGGTAGATTAGTTTTGTATACTTGTTTCGAATATAACTGTAACGCGTCTCTAGACTAATTGGTATCCAAGATTATTAGCCGTTACAGTAAGTAAAGCAAGCATCGCTGGATCGTTTAGAGCCCGATGAAACCCTGACAATTTCGGTATGGCTCGTTTACCACGTTCAAACAAAGCTACAGCAGGGGCATTGCCAAACATTGAGGAACAATATAGTATGCCGTCAATTTTAGGATAGGCGTCATATAATGCTTGAGCCCATCGCCGGGCACGGGGGCGTTGTCCTGAATGAATCGCGGTCGATGCGCCTAAAGTGGTGGTAAATGTTCCTGTTAAATCTAATAGTTGAATGTCAGTGACGAACTGAAATGCTGATAGCCAAGGCGACCGGGAGTGGCGGTCTATGACTCTTGTTGTTTGATAGACTTCGGCAATGCAGGTGGGTCCGTTCATGGCAAGATACATAATACCACGGTTTTGAATCTGGCTCTTACCATTTGCATCAGGACAATGATGGTCGAAGCGACTGGATGTTGGCCCGTAATATCGAAATTCATCCCAGGAAGTAGGATGCAAACCGCCAGAAAAATATAGGCGCCACATCAAAGAATCCTTTGTATATTTTTTGATGACTGGCGGAATATTTTTAAGTACGTTAACACCTGGTGGCTCAGGAAATTTAGCCACCCTTATAAATCAGCGGCAATGAGTATAACGGGTTCTGGGGAGTATCTTGTGATGAGCCAATCTCGTGGTGACAGTATTGTATTCAATTCTTTGGAATAAAGATCTTCACTGGGTGTTAAAAAAAATCTCTGTATAGCTATAGGGTGAACATCATTATTAATTGCAGGTAACACTTTTCCCAATCCTGGCAGAGTGCCCGTCTTGGTAAATTGAAAACGCGGCAGTACCTTTTTATTATTATCACCGGCCATGGCATATAATGTTCCATTACCAATACGCTGGCGTATTCTGCTTTCATCGACACTCAAAAGGTTAGCAGCTTTCATTTGGGATAGTGCGCTGGCAATCATAACACCAACCTCACCGGCAATAATTGTCAAATTATCACTAAGTGATATGGAATCTGTTATCTCTGGGAATCCACCCTCTCGTAGTAACTTAACTTCAGTATCAGAAAGATCATTAGAAGACGGAGGAGTATTATACAAAGGGTGAAGGCGAATAAAAGTTGCTGCTGCTTTTGCTACAGCAGTAGTTCCTCCTTCAATCCCCATTTCAAGAAACAGGTCTTCTACATTCTGAACTTGCATATTATCAACCATTAACATTGTTAGTGTTTGTTAATTATAGCTGGTTATGGGAAAAATACCAGCTCTGGGCTCAGCACAGCTTTGTTTGGTAGTTTATGGGTAGACCTTAATAGATTGATAAAAACAAGTATTAAAATCTTCGGAATTATATAACTTATTGTTTTATAACTAAAAATAAGTTTTACTATCAGTATTACAAGCAGATTTTGAATAGTTAATATCAAATCTGCTAACCACAATTAATTGAATGGAGTGAGCAGCATGACAGCTAATGAAATTAACAAGGCTAGAGATCCACTATTAGGATTGGCTCTACCTGCTTTGGAAAGAGCTGCGAAAAATGCACGCGAACAGGCGATTTTTCACAATACCAAGCTTATTATCTTGCAAAATAGTCGAGTCGTTAAACTATCAGCAAATGAAATTCGCGAACAAGCTGCTGAGTACTACGCCAAGTAAAGTGGTGTAAAGCTATCGCTTAACACAATTGAAATAAGAAGATAAAAATATAAATTAATCATTCAGTATTTTAACCGAAACTTAACATTTTTTTGGTTGCCAGTATTGTTTTATTTCATAAATCAATTAGTTAAATTAACTTTATTATGTTTCAGCTATTTGTGTGCGAACTACCGTTTAGGAGTCACCTGAGAGTATAATGTAAAGAATTACACAGAGCCTCTATTTATAGAGGCTTTTTTTATGATCGTGAGGTTTTTTAATGAGATTCACATTGTTTCAAAGCGCCTTTTAGATACTTGCCAGGTTTGATTTAGTAAGCGATAACATAATTCATATATCATTGTGAACGAAGTGCAGCAACCTGTTAATGAATGAATAGAGTAAAAGAATATTGCTCCTATGTTAGTAAGGACGATCCTTTTCTCGCGGTGAGTAAGCAGGTTTGCTAGAATAGTAATGGAAATCTAAATTAATTTAAATATTAACTGGCGTAATTTTAAGTTCTTGGGAACTGGAGAAGTAAAGCTTGAAAATAAAATCAGAAAAAAAGTCAAATAGCCGTGGCATTGATGGCTGATTCAGGTAATATTAAGCGTATTATCATCATCGCGGGCCCCAATGGCGCTGGTAAAACCACATTTGCGAAAGAGTTTTTACCCAACGAAGCGGAGTGTTTGCATTTTGTAAATGCAGATTTAATTGCTGCTGGATTGTCACCCTTTGAGCCTGAAGTAGCGGCTATTAAAGCCGGTAAGTTAATGTTGAGAGCCATGGATGAACATATCCGTAAGCAGGAGCCATTCGTTTTTGAAACAACTCTTTCAGGAAAAATATATGCGAGGAAAATTCCACAATGGCAAGCGTTAGACTACCATGTAAGTCTACTTTTCTTGCGACTACGTAATGTTGAAATTGCAATTGATCGTGTGGCAGAGAGAGTCAAGCAGGGTGGACATTTTATTGCAGAAGAGGTCATCAAGCGGCGTTACCATGCTGGTTGGAATAACTTTCAAAAAGTTTATATGTCGCTAGTGAATGACTGGGTCGTTTACGATAATAGTGAAGGGTTGCCAATACTGATTGACTGGAGTGAGAAACATGACAGCTAAAGAAATCGATAAAGCTAGGAACCCGTTATTAAAACTAGCTTTACCAGCCCTGGAAAGAGCTGCGAGAATTGCGCGTGAACAGGCAGTTATTCATAATACCCAGCTTATAATTTGGCGGAACAATCGAGTCGTTAAATTATCTGCAAATGAAATTCGCGAACAAGCTGCTGAGTACCGCGCCAAGTAAGGTGGTTGTATTTATTTCAGTAGAGCGTTTTTTGTATTCGTGAAGCCTAGTGGTGTAAAGCTACTGCTTAACACAATTGAAATAAGAAGATAAAAATATAAACTAATCGTTCAGTATTTTGGTCGCGACTTAACATTTTCAGGGTGGTCAGTATTGTTATGCATTATAAATCAATCAGTTAAATCAATTTTTTATGTTTCGGTTGTTTATATGCAAACTGCCTTTTTAGAGGACACCTAAGACATAAGTGTAAATAATATTTGATAGCCCCTATAATTAGGGGCTTTTTTTATGGCCGTGATATTTTTTGTTCAAGCACTAAATAGCACCCAGCCAAGAAACAACATCCATGCAAATAAAACAATCAACGCAGTTCATGTATACTCGACCCAATTAACTTTACCAGTAAAGTTACTAGACTTGGTTTGCAAAATTACTAATTAAATAAAATCAATATATTGCCGCAATATAGATGCTGTTCGAGGGAGCTGCTGTTTTTGTAAAGTAGATAAAAAATCTTCCGGCGTACTCGGTGGATTTTTTAGGGACTCCCTTTGGCGTTTAATCGCCTCACATACGATCCCCGGTTCCATATCTATTTGGTAATAGATGAAATCATCAGGATGTATTTTTTCAATTGAAAATGAACCCAGCGTTTCATCTGGAAAGTCCTTTAAATTAAATGTAATAATAGCATCGGCATTGCATTTGATCGCAGCAGCTAGTACGTGGCGGTCGTCTGGGTCAGGAAGCACTATGCTTTCAATCAGTGATTCATACCCCGTTACTTTTGCATCGCGCACGTGCAGATCCATAAGATCTCGTACTTTCTCAAGGTTAGAACGCTCAAAACGATTCTGACGTAAAAGGGCGCTAATCCATTCTTCGTGAATTTGCTCGGTCCATTTTGCACTAAATAAGTCAGTCAATGCCAAATGCATTAACAAATCTCTTAAAGGGGCGGGATAGAGCACGCAAGCATCGTAAATTACCGAAAACCGCGCCACTATTAATATCCCATTCCAAGCTCCTGTGAAAGTGCTGTCAACTCTTCTAGTGTTTTGAGCCTTTTCTTATCGATATTCTGCTTGTACGCTAATACGTCTTTCGCTTGTACACGTCGATGAGCGCCTACTTTGTGGTGAGGAATTTTATTATCCTCTAGCAGCGATACCAGGAATGTTCGGCTAACATTTAATATGCTCGCTGCTTCCTGGGTACTAAGTTCGGCATGTATAGGTACAATACTAAATGCATTACCGTTAGAAATTTCTACCAGTATTTCCAGCATTGCTTGCAAGACATGTCCTGGTAACACAAGCTCATCGTGTTCATCATTACTGCCATGTATGCTGATACGAACTTGTTCTGCACTTGTGTATTTAGACAAAGTGCGGCTAGAGTCTTTGGCTATTTCTATTTCTTCATTTGTTGGCAGTTGCACAACATTATTTGTGGTTTTCATTTCTACAGACCTGCTTAATGCTTAATTAGTACTATCTTATTATAGTTTATGAACGATTTAAACACAATAAACGATTTAAACGACACTCTAGGTAAGTTGATTTTAAATCATTGTTATCACAATATATATTGTGTATTTCATATAACGAAATATGATATTTTTTATGGCCTGGTTATATTTCACTTAGTTATCGCTGCATTTTTTTCAACAGTGGGGATGGGGCTTAAGATATTTATCCAGTAGTAATTTGCGGTGGCTAGTCTTAAACGGGCCTCGCAATTAAAACTATTTCTCTTTTCTGAAATTAAAAAGCGTGTGTTCCAGACTTTTTTCACACCTGATGATCAGGTGTGTTACCAACTTATTTATTTTTTATTTGATTATATTATCACTAAGTATTTCTTTATTACTCTCCGGCAAAAATATTGTGTATAGTGTCATTGGCGTAGCAATTGTTGCCTGATCATTGCTCTATTCTGCTTTATGTCAAAGATCGTAATATTGATTAATATAGAATGAAAATAAGATATTTTGGGTAGAAAAATAAATAAACAAAGGCTTCTTATTTCTTTGCAGGTTGTATTAATAATAATATCACTCATAGTATCGGTTATTATAATATATGATCACTACAAGATTAATTATAATTCTGGAAAGTGGGTGTCGCACAAGCATTGTAATGGACCCGAAGATCCGAAGCTACGCAAAGAATATGAAAAAGCAAAAAATGGAATAGACCAACTAATATTGGCACTTGCCTTAGATCAGTCAAAACGCACAAAAAAATACTTTGAGCAAGATGCAGTTAGTCGCCCAGGTTGGTTCTATTTTAAAAAGTATTGGTGGATACTTTTATTGATTTTAATTATCCCAATTATGACAGCTATATTTACAGCTAAATCTATTGTAATTTGGATACCAGAATTTATAGTACGGTACTTCAATTGGATAGCCCCTAGAAAGTAAACGTAATCGATAAGGTTTTTTATATAAGAACAATTTTCTGGGAGGGTTTTAGTTATCAGCGAATGAAGATCGACGAAGTAGCCGTCAGGGACACGCATATAATATTTGATATTAAAGTTACTAGACTTGGGTTGAAAGATTCTAATTAAATAAATTCAGTATATTGCCGCAATATAGATGCTGTTCGAGGGAGCTGTTGTTTTTGTAAAGTAGATAAAAAATCTCTCAGTGTACTTGGTGGATTTTCTAGGGATTCCCTTTGGAGTTTAATTGCCTCACATACGGTCCCCTGGCTCCATATCGATTTGACACCTGAGGTTAAAATGTTTGGAGGTCGATCGGTGGATAACATTTCGGGCCCGAGCCTGGCCCTTGCAATAAATATACAGTAGCAATATTGTGAGTTCTGGTTGAGTAAAATATACTTAGTGACTACAATATAGTGAATATTGAGTATTCACAACCATATCGATTTTGTTAACTATCGCACCGAGATCAAGCTTTACTATCAGTTAAAGTAACAAGTTAATACAGTATAGTTAACTACTGTTTCCTTAATAACAACCATGAATTGAAGTGAGTCTTATCACATTATAGAGTAGCATCAGTACCTGAAAAATTATCATAGCATGTAATCAAAAGAGTACATAAAAATCAACAGTTCAAAAGGGTCAATTGGCATGTAGCGATATTGCTTAGGACGGAATGTTGTGATTAGCCCTATGCAATTCAGCCGAATGTTAAGCGAAATTAAAAGGAAATGAGTATGAGTGAAAATAGAGCAATATGGATACCTGTCAGTGTATCAGATGGTATGTTTAGTTCGGAATATGCAATTTCTTTGGAAACTATTGGAGGAACGCTGGTCAGTTTCTATGCTGATAAATCTTTAGTTCGAAAAGAAGGGGAAAGTAATTTCTTAAAAGTAACCCACATAAATAGTTATCCTAGTCAGCATAAACAACGAGTATTGTTACCCTCAGAAACTTTTGAGACATCTTCTCGTTGGGTCGATCTTAAAGAAGAGAAATTAGAAAGCGTATAAAGGAAATGTGCTATGATTTTGAGTAACACCGAAATCGTTCGATGTCTAGGTGAAGGATTATTTTCTATCAATTCTCTTGCTCATCAAGATCCGACAAGATCACCATTCAATACAAGCGCTGTGGATTTACGTTTGGGTAATGAAATATTAGTGCCGGAAGAAGAATCTCCAGTGCAGCTTGATCTGCGTAAAAGTGGAATCGCCAAATTTTGGGCAAAGCATTCAAAGGCGCATGAAATTACAGAACAACAACCCTATTCCTTAGGTAAGGGGAAACTTGTCTTAGCAAAGACACTAGAATCAGTATCATTTCCAATTCTTGAAGAAAAAATTTGTTATGGAGCAAGAGTAGAAGGAAGGAGTTCTCTCGCACGGTGCGGTATTTTAATTCACTTTACTGCTCCTACAATTCATGCTGGATTTGAGGGTACAATTACGTTGGAAATAATGAATTTTGGCGTAAATGATTTTCTTCTTATTCCTGAAATGAGTATTTGCCAGCTAATTATTGAAGAGGTTAAAGGTAGCCCTGTAGATGCTCCGAACCAATTTAAAGGTCAAGCTAGTCCGGCAGGAGTAGTGTAAAGAATTTATTGAAATATGCAATTTATTTTACACTTATTGTTTTTTTATTGTGTTTCTATTTAAAATTATTTAAATACAAGCATTACTGAGTGTTATTATTTTACAATATGATTCTCAAGTGTCTTTAACCGTTTTAGAGCATAAAACTATTATTATAAAGTGTTTTAAGCGAGTAGCTCATATAACAGTTTGAATTTAAATAGTATTAGAATTTAAAAAGCCTTTTATTTCTGTAAAGAGATAAGAGGTTTTTTTATGTCTAAAGGAACATATTGTAAATGTAATAATAGAAAGTCGTATAAATAATTAATTGACAATATAAAAAACAAATGCGATATTAATGTAAAGCAATCAGAATAACCATCCAGCCTATTTATAGATGCAGGCTGACTAGCTGAGCCAATCACATTCAATCAAATATTTACTACTCAATTCAAGTACTGTCATTTTTGCCAATTTGTCCTATTCGGTTTCAGGATAAATCTGGCGTTGCATTTTGCTTAATTCCCTTGAGCCATAGCAGTTTCAGACATTTTCTATTTCCTCCTGTTAAGATTATAATAACTCGTTAACCCAATGTCCGAAAGTAACGGGGAAGATTAGAGTATATGATTAATAAGTACTAGAAAAGCACTGCCAAATATAGCTAGTAGAGTATTGCCAATCCAACCAGTTTTAGCGTTTTACAGTGATCACAAAATAGTTGAAGAGCCTGACTATAAATAGCTATTATTAGCTACTTTTCTTTTTAACCATAGTTTGATTAAACTGTACGAGCATTATCATCTTACCACAACAAGGAATTTAGTAATGACTCAAATACCTATTGGTAAATTATCAAATCTATTCCGAAAGTTTTATGTGTTTCTAAGACAAGACAAGAAGCTAATTATTCTAAATGCTTTTATAATGGCGCTTTCCGTAGTTATCGGGGCTATTTTAATCTGGATGGTCGGCAAGGGAGTCGATTCACTCATCAAGGGAAATATGTCTACGATGGTTGTTTATCTCTTAGGATTTTCTTCTCTTATATTGTTTTTACAAGTACTGAGGTATATAAATTATTTTTTGTACGAGTTAATGCAACAGCATGTTATATTCGCAATCAGACGTAAACTATATGCACATATATTGGCACTCTCCACACCCTTTACCAATAAACAATCTACGGGTGATTTACTAACCCGGCTTGGGCATGATGTAAGCAGGATATCGCATTTGCTAGTGTTAGTGCCCGGTAGTATATTTGGATTTATGCTAACGAGCATACTCTATATTACAATATTATTTTACATTGACCAAGTGCTTGCAATACTTTCTCTTTCGTTAACGCCTCTTTTTCTTTTACACCAACGTTTATTTCTAGCGAAAACACGAAAGACCGCTCGTGAATATTTATATAGAGAGGGCTGTATGGGGGGATTCGAATCAGAATCACTGAATAATGTTCAAGGAATCGTTTCATATAACGCTGAGAATACGATGATAAATCGATTTGACTCAATGTTTAAAAAATTCAAAAAAGCGGCTATGAGCAACTTAATGCTCAACAATTTATTTGTTGTTTCATTTGAATTGCTAGCAGCTTTTATTGCCATAATAATTTTAACAATGGGGATTTACAGAACCTCACACGCATATTTAAGCGTGGGGGAATTAGTGAATTTTTTATTATATCTAGGTTATATGGTAGTACCTGTGCGAGGACTTGCGCGATTGCCGATTGAATCTCAAACCAATGCCGCAGCAGCGGAAAGGGTAGGTTGTATTCTAGATGAAATTCCAATTGTTGAAAGTAAACCAGATTCAATAATACTGGATAATAGTTGTAAACGATTACAGTTGCACAATGTAAGCTTTTCATATGAA
>QILK01000194.1 GCA_003233345.1 Gammaproteobacteria bacterium
CTTTTACAGGCTTGCTCAACAAGGCGTCGATGCAAACTGACCGCCTTCATAACGTTGATGGCAATATACCCTTGCGGCGCCATCTCGCGTGCAAGCCCGATTTCCCGGTCCAGTGCTTCGAGGTTACAATTGTCTATTAGCTCACGATTACGTGAACGCTTGGTTTTTCTCATCAGGTCCGGATGATGGATTCTTAAATCAACACTGGCAATCGTGCCAACAGCACCTTCGCGGGCGACTGACCCGGCAAGACGGTGGGCTGAAATACCAATCCCCATACCACCCTGAATGACAGGTAAGACTTCATGCTGACCCAATCGTAATAACGGAAAAGTCGTTTTTATCATATCCAAATCCATATATCAGAGAGAATCCAGTAGACTAACACTGGTATTGACTAAACTAATTGATGTAAATCAAGAGAGTCGAAGTTCAAATTTAATGTTATTTAGATTGGACAGAGTAAAATTAAATAACGCATTGAGTAATTATTGCTCAATATGTCTACGCAAGGAATCACTGCGATCATTTTTATTAAAACAAGAGTAAAGGGCGTTACAATCTGAGTGGAGCATTAAAACTAGAGTGATCTAAAACTGGAAAATGCATGATTTTGGTGCCGACGCACGGACTCGAACCGCGGACCTACTGATTACAAATCAGTTGCACTACCAACTGTGCTACGTCGGCATTTTCGGGAACCGCGATTGTAAAGAAACTGGAGAGGAAACGCAACGTGTTAGGCTGACTTAATCATCAGCCATCCAGAATACACACGTCACTGGGTAAAATTAACCACAACTATTTGATTTAAAGCGACTTTCCTTACGAGATTTTTTGATCACAGAGCGTGCATCATTGGAAAGTTTTTTGCCGCGCGGTACTTCATATTCAATCCAGAACATTTCACCCGTTGAGCCTTTTTCTTCCAGCATCGGCGAAAACCCCAATCCAGTTAATTTTTCTAAACGGGAACTTGCGGCATCTGGCTTTTCGTACCAGCCTAACGAAATCACAAATTTCTTTTTGCGACGGGTTATCAGCTCGAAATTTTTGACACCTTTACTTTTTAATTTTCGAATTAGCGCAGTCGGTTTCTGGTTTTTCGATTTTGCTTGCAAGAATATCCAGAATTTTTGTTGTTCCTGTGCGCTTTGTAATACTGACTGAATCCGTAAGCTGGTTAACTGTGTATTCAATTCAAACGCATCATCTTTATCAACAAAAGGGCCAAGTTTTACGCATTTGTGTTTTGAGCGACGGCTAGAATCCTTTACATATCCAAGTATTTTTTTCGCGACTGGCTCTTCAGCAACGATATTCGGTTTATCAATTGATACAACCTGGACAGGCTTTTGATTTCCTGCTGCTGTCCCTAGCATTTTATCGCTGACTGACTCATGATTTGAGCTAATGGAACGATTACCGTTAGCCTTATCCAACTCTGGAATAATCAGCTTTTTAATAAATTTCCCGGTCACCGGATCTTCATCGGTTACCGGTCGATCGATATGACCAGGCTCTTGCCATTTGGAATACACAAAAAAGGAAAGAAGGTTAAGTGTTAATAAAGTGAATAATAAAATTTTCATAATAATTATCTAAATATATTTTTCTAAATCTGGTTTTAGGGATTTTCTATAAAATATTTTAAGCCGGATAGAACCAGATCATCCTTGAGAAACCATTCATCGTTAAGATACGGTATCAGCTTCGCGGCTTCGCCGCCGGTTATTACCCGATTAAACTTAATTTTATGCAGGTTAGCCAGATCTTCAACTACCCGCTCTATCCAAGTCACTATACTATAAACCGTTGCTCTAATGATAGCGCTTTCAGTATTTTTTGCAGGCTCAAAAACCACATTCGCACTAGTCCATTTAACTGAAATTACAGTACTTTTTAGCAATGCATTAATCTGTGTCTGTAACCCGCAGAGGATAAAACCACCAAGATGCTCGCCGTCACTATGAATAGCATCTATCGTGACGGCGGTACCACAATCAACGATAATCACAGGACATCCAACCAGATTTTTTGCGGCAATCATGGCCAGCCAACGGTCGACGCCTAGCTGCTGAATATCATCATATCCATTACTGACACCCGCTGTGTTTTTTTCTGTTTTGGCAAAATAAACCCGGCATTGCCAATGGGCTTCGATCCAGTTCGTAAGCATTTTCTCAATTTTATGTCCGCCAACATTCGCAACCCAAACCTCTGCTGGCTTTTCTTGCTTGCCCCAGAGTTGCTCAATGACATCGTTACTAACCGGACTTTGATATCGCATTGATCGGTAATCACTGATTTCACCCTGTCGCAAGACCGCCGTTTTAATCGCACTGTTACCAATGTCTACTAACAACTTCATGTCCGTATCCGCAAGCTGACTTCCCCAGAAGAAAATGTTTTTATTCCCTCGCTGGTTTCCAGTAACAACCGCCCAAACTCATCAATCCCTTGCATAATCCCGGTTATCTTTTTATCTGGGGAAACAATCTCTATTGACCGACCATAACAGCAATCGTAATGCTGCCACGCCTGCCGATAAGCGCTGAATTTATCTGGCTGGTACTCATCAAGCGCTTTACAAGTTGCCTGCAACAGAATGCTGGCTATTTGGTTGCGGTTTTGTATTAATAATTCTGTATCTGACTGTTCGTTAGCGTTCAATGCCTGATTAATATCGGTCCAGGGTTGGTCTATCGATTGTGCAAATTGCTTATTGCTAACCAGGTTTAGTCCTACGCCGGCGATCACATAACAAGGACCGGCATCCTCGCCAATCACTTCTATTAATATGCCACCCAATTTTTTGCCCTGCCAGTAAAGGTCATTAGGCCACTTCAAACCAATATCCTTTATCCCCAAGTCAACCAGTGCCTTTGCAAGTTCAACACCGACTATCAGGCTAAGTCCATTTAGTGCCATGGGACTTGAGTTAATGCGCCAGACTACTGAAAAACAGATACTGTTTGCAAAAGACGTATACCAGGTTCGACCCCGTCTGCCCTTACCCTTGGTCTGGTAGTCGGCAAAACAAGCATAGCCAGGTTTGCTGGATTTTAGATAAATTTGTGCGGCTTCGGGTAAATTATCGGTTATTTCTGATTGAACCATGGTCTTAAGGTAGTGGTTGGTTGAATCGATAATTGTGTAAAATTCCACGGCGGATAATTTTTCTTTATATTGCTTGGGCAATGCACAAAGCACTTTCTGCTTATTCAACAAGGCAAACACTTTATTCGCTCGATACCCCCTGCCCTGTAGGGAATTCACCTCAAGCCCCATCTGGTTTAGCTTCTTAATATATTTGCATATACTTGCACGCGAAGTTTGCAACCGTTGGGCAATCGCTTCGCCTGAATGAAACTCACCATCGCTCAGTATTTCTAGAATTTTTGTCAACATTTTCAATAATTATCAATCTAATCATTTAGTGGCTGCTATTGGCGAGTATTGTAAATTACCCAGCCAATATAGCTAACTAAAATCGTCGCAAAGGTTAATTTCAGCAAAAAACAACATCGTTATTGATGACACGGATAGTTAACTAGCTGTAATGACAGTATATAAATCGATCCTGACTTAAATATAAGCTAATCATTATTAGCAAACAAATTAAAATTTTTTCAGAAAAATGTCGGCTACAGACCATAATCACCCGATAGAAACCAGTTAAAATTACGTTAAAACAATAGAAAAAACAATACTTCTAATAAAATTTATCAATATTATAGTTAGCATGTTATTGAAAATTGGATTAAGATTACAAAATAAAATCGCTATAAGTTCAGACACAAGTTCCAACAAAAAGATTAATAAAAGTGGCGTTAAGCCCAATAACTATTTCAAAATTCCAGTAACTATTTAGATTAATTATGACCTTGGTATTAGACGCAGTAGACACACGCATATGAAAATTAAAACTCTTATAATATACACGACACTAACAATTATCGTAACCAGTCCAATACTAACCTACGCTGCTGACACAATATTTGATCAGCGATTTTCGCGCTGGAAAAAGCAAGCAGAAAACGGCAACAAAAGAGCCCAATATAAGCTTGGCAACGCTTATTTAACGGGAAGCGAAGTAAGGGTTAATATCAAAAAGGCTGTTTTCTGGTTTAATAAATCTGCCAAGAAAGGTTACTACAAAGCCGCGCATAAACTTGGGATGATTTACTATTTTAATAAAGACGGTTCCCGTAGTTATCGCAAGGCTTTCAGTTGGTTTAAAAAGGCAGCCAATAAACGCCATGCAGAAGCCCAGTACTACTTGGGTAAAATGTACTTCGACGGCAAAGGCACTAAAAAGAATTATACACAAGCACTTTTTTGGTTAAAACGCGCTGAAGGCCTGGACTTTCTTCCGGCGACCCGTGAAATTAGAAAGGTACAGGATGTTATTAAGCGTAAAGGAACTCCAACGGTGGCGGCTACGCAGAAAACGAGGTCCACGAAAACACCAAGTAGTAACAGACCTACGCCTAAACCAACCAGCAATGATAGGAAGCAACTAAAGGGTTTTATTAACACACGAAAAATATTATTTAGCGGTTATTGGAAATTAAAGCAAAAACCCGCAGAACATATGCCTTCATCGGTAACAAACTGCAAAGTAAGTGATCGCGAAGCCGTTTGTCTGTCAGAACGTTTGAAAACCAATACAGATGCCGCTCAAGTATCCTATCAGGTGGAATCTAAATTTTCTGGCTTTAAGCCAGCAGGCATCTTTACGGTAATTTATAGGAAAAACTACCTGTTTGTATTGCCAAATGATCCTGATGACCCGACACCCGATGATGACATCCCGGCAATGGGTTGGCAAAAGACAATATCAAAACTCGTTTGCAAAATTATCAATAAAAACACTATTGACTGTAGAGGCACAAACCTGCGTCTGGAGCGCTATACCAAATAATCGCATTGGGCAAACGCTAACGGCTAACTTCAATCCAGTTTCCCAGATCACCTGTTATCTCAAAATAACAGGTGTTGCTGGGGGCTGGTTTCAGCGTGACATCAAACTGCATTAGTTCATCGCGTCTAAAGGCATGGACCGTTATCGTCTCTTCCGGTTGGTAACGAGAAAGTGTTTTCTCAAAATTGCTTAATATCACCTTTAAATTGTCAATCGCTATAACCCGGTCTCCTGCTGACAGACCTGCTTGTTGGGCTGGGCTATCAGTCACAATATTTCTGATTCTCAATTCGCCACCTTCCGCTATGACAGTAACACCCATATCAACACGATGATTGTGATCTTCCTCTAATGCTTTGCCACCCAGGTCGGTACTTTTTTGCTGGCATCGAAATCGCAATGACACGCCAAACTCACGAAACAGTGGCACCATATCCAGATCTTCAGTCGAATTCAGTGCCTTTGAAAAAAAGTCTTTTAAATCCAACCCCGTCAAATTTTCTATCTCCGCTTCCAGCGCGTCCTCGGCAACACCAAGCCCGGTTTCACCATATTTTTTCCATAAACCACGCATGACATCGTCAAGAGACTTAACAATATTCGCTGACGTCTTGCATCGACTGCGAATCATTAAATCGAGCGCGCAGGCGATTACCGCGCCTTTGATATAATAGCTAACAATCGCGTTACCGGCATTTTCATCCTGCTTATAAAATTTGGTCCAGGCATCGAAACTCGAGTCTGTTACCGTTTGCACCTTACGCCCTGGATTTTGATAAAGGCGGGTTAAGGCCTTACCTAGCAGCTCTAGATAACTAGTGACTGATATCAATCCGGTTCGCGCCAGTGTCAGGTCATCGTAATAAGACGTGATACCTTCAAATACCCATAATAACCGAGTATGGGATTCTTGCGACAAATCATACGGGATAAATACCTCGGGTTTAATGCGTTTGACATTCCAGGTATGAAAGTATTCATGGCTACACAAACCCAAAAAAGCACGATATTCGTCCGTGACTTCGGCTATATGCTCTAACGGCAGGTCATCCCGGCTACAGATTAAACTGGTTGATGAGCGATGCTCGAGACCGCCATAACCGTTACCAACACACATCACCAGGAAAACATATCTTTCCATTTTCGGCAACTCACCAAACAGGTCAACATGATGCGCACAGATAATGGCCAGATCCCGCTTGACACGCTTTAAATCTGCTCTATGTTTACCGCTGACCACCAGATCATGTGGCACACCACTGACCGCAAACGTCTCAACATCAAAGTCGCCCATTTCCACAGGATGATCTATCAAATCATCATAATTCTGGGCACGATAACGCCCAAACTCTCTAAGCAGTGCACCTGCGGGCTGCAATGAAGTCGCAACCTTCCATCGCTGATAGCGCAACCCTGAGGGGGGATTTAAAATCACGTCACAAGTTCGATTGGTTTGCTTATCGATAGCCATAAACACACTAGTGCCATTAAAATATCCGTGTGTTATGTCCAAGTGGGCTGAACGCACTGACAAGTCCCAGGCGTAAATACGATAAACGATTTCCAGTGAACCCTGGCAGGGTTCACAACGCCAGGTTTGCTTATCAAGTTTGCGAACCTTAACAGCATGACCAGCAGAAGACACGTCGAGCGAAACAATATTTTTCGCAAAATCTCTAATCATATAACTGCCTGGTATCCACGCTGGCAAGCTAAACTTCTGCCCCCCGGGTTCAGGTTTGCCGACCTTGCAGCAAACTTCAAATAAATGTGCTTCGGGTGAAACAGGGGTTACCTGGTAAATAATATCTGTCATTTTAAATAAAAACTCATAGAAATGGTTTACTAACAACTAGCCCGGACTTCGCGCAGCGAACGCCGGGGACAGAATAACCCGCATATTCAAGTTTTACTGTTATTTAAATATCCAGCGCATTTGAGTGTAACATTATAGCTAATATAAAAAAATATCATTATTGAGCTATCCTATTCAGACGTTAACATACGTGAGGGACTAATTTATGTCCGCAGGTCAACGCCAAACCGAGCGCACAAAAACGTACCGAAGCAAGTTGCTTCGGTACGTTTTAAACCTGAGATACTAGTAAAGAACTCTTATCGGAGGACGATCGAGGCTGGCCGCTTGACCGGGAAGACAAACTGTCGATAGGAATGGCTACCCTGAAGTGCTGTTGCACTGGCGACCTTAAACTTGTATTTACTACCGACCCGCCAGCTTCCTTTTTTGATCACTTCAGTTTCCTTAAACTTTAAAATCAATGTCTGCCTGTCAAATGAACCGGTTATTTTATTAACCGCCCCATCCTGTCCAGGCCAGGTAATACGCCCGGAAAAGCTGCCATCTTTTTTATTATACTCATTAACAACGACTTTAAACTTTAATTTGGTTTTTTTATAACCCGCTACGCCAGCAAATGTTTTTTTACTGGTAAATAACGGCATGACACCGTCCAGTTTTTTCTTGGCCAGCGCCGCTGTTTTTTCAATTCTTTTTTCAAGGCTGTCCTTGGCTTTATTTACCTTATCGCGATTCCGGCCTTGAGGATAATGCTTGAGATAAAAGTCAATTGAGGCCCTTTGTGCTTTAAAACCACGATGACTGGCAATCGCAAGTTTGTAATTTGCGTTTTCACTGTCTTTTAGGCGTTTGATATTCCGCTTGACCGGTTCGATAAAAATATTTTGACGGTCACCTTTAGCGACAATTTTTATTGCTAATTGCTTTTCAAGATCCGCAGCAGCTGAGGCAAACGCTTGATATTTATTCTCTGCTGCTTTTGCCGATTTAACATTCATCAAATCCGCTTTTGCGATTAACTCTTTTTTAAGGTTCGCTCTTAAACTCTGGCTAATGAGCTTCTTACGGTATTTTACAATATCCTTTATGCTAATATTTATTCGCTTTCCATCCTGGCTGACATAGCGAACCAGACTTTCTTCTGCTGCCATCACCGTTGACATCTCATCGGCCAGCTTAAGGGCTGGCACCAATCCTTGTTCCGCCTGATTTAACTCACGCCGCATTAATTTAATTAGTTTCGCACTTTGACGTGTTATCAAATTAGGCTCTGACACTTTGACACTCGAATCGGGTATAGGTGCTTTTACTTTGAGAAATTTCTTGGCAATCAAATAATAAGCAATAACCGAACGCGCATTTAGCGAACGCAATACGGCGGCATAGGAACCATTTTTCTTATCCATGCTGCGTAGCTTGTCGATGATGTCAGGAATATTCTCCACCTTGTCCAGCGACGACAATTTTGAATTAAACATGGATTTTTTAATTTCGTATAACGTCAGACCTGAAGTCAGTTCAGATGAATCGCTATCGCTGGCAACGGTTTCGACAAAATCTATTTTTTTGCTGCCTACATTGACACCTTGTAGCATCTGTTTAAGTAAACCGTAGGCCTTTTTCTTGTCTTGATAACGCTTCAAACCGTCCTTATAATTTGACAAACTTGCCAATGGCACCGATACCCTTTTCTTTTGCAATCGCTGGGAAAACTTTGTCGGCGCAACCGCGTTGACTTCCAAAATAGTAACAGAGGCTTTGTCACCTTTAGTTTTCCTAATTTTGGCAATGGCGTACCCTTCATCACTAATGGATGCTGTTGGAATTTGTATCCACACCTTCTGGCCTGCTTTATAGGATTCTCCACAAGCAGTCATTAAACCCATAAGCAAAACCAGTACAATTGTATTTTGTAATAATCTAAACATATATTCCCTCCAAAAATAACAATACCTTTGCTTTGATTGTAATGCGATCAAAGTCTTCTACTGTCAAAGCTCTATTAGTAAGCCTTTTTAAAAATTTTTATGCATTATGTAAATAGTCATTTTTTAACCTGACATAATGCGCTGCGGAATAGGCAAATGTTTCCATTTCTTGCGCGGTCAACGCCCTTATTCTTCGCGCAGGCCTACCCAACCATAAATAACCGCCCTCTACATCCATTTTTTCTGTTATCAAGCTACCGGCACCGATCAAGGATCGGGATCTAACGATTGCACCATCCATCACTATCGACCCCATACCAATTAAGACCTGGCTTTCAATCTTGCAACCGTGCAGCACAACCTGATGCCCTACCGTCACTTCACTGCCAATTTCCAATTTAAACCCCTCTGCACCAATGCCCGATGATACGCTTTTCCGAGGGTGAGTAACGTGAAGCACGCTATTGTCTTGTATATTGACACTTTGACCGATTCGAATGCTATTAACATCCCCTCGTATTGAGCACATTGGCCATATCGAGCTGTCTTCACCAATATGGACATCGCCTATGATTACAGCCGTTGCATCAACATAAACGCCACTGGCAACCTGCGGCAAGCTGTTCTTATAAGGTAATACTGGCATCAATAATTACCTCCTAAACTGGTCAGAAACACAAACCTGTCCATCGAGCAAAAGAGCGCTAAGCTATTTTGCTTCGATAAACTCCGGTTATTATAGCCCTAGCTTACTGTTTAAGTCGATTTTAGTGCGAAATAGCTATATATCTTTTACTTGATATTTGAAATAATTTTCGGCGTTAATTGATCATTTAGTGAGCAAATCGATGAGCATTAGTACAATTGCCATAAACAATCAAGCCTTATTATGCTTATTGTGACCTGTGCATTTTTAAGTTATCCTGCGTACCATAGTATATAGACAACTACTCGCTAAAAAATAATGACTAATAAATAAATTTCCAACTACAACGCGTTACTAAAATTTAAAACAAGGTTATTTGATGATAAAAACATTGACTCAGGTTCGCAGAACCTTAGGGGCGGCTCCGTTACACGTGTACCGAGTGATTAAAACGGGTAAATTATCTTCTTTCTCTATTTTTTTTTATGAACTAATACGCAATCCCAAATCAGTGGGCGCGTTGTGCCCAAGCTCTCCGCGGCTGGCGCGACATATGGCCGCAAAAATCCCATTAACCGATGATGGCATCGTCATTGAGCTAGGCGGTGGCACTGGTGTTATCACCAAAGCAATTTTGAATCGGGGGATTCCGCCGGAAAGGTTATATGTGGTAGAGAAATCCAGAAAGCTTTGTAAGCTTCTGCGAAAGCGTTTTAACGGTGTTAACATCATTGAGGATGATGCCTCCTACTTGTCAAACTGGATAGATACTAATACCAAGGTTGATGCTGTTGTTTCGGGACTACCGCTAAAATCTTTACCTAAAAGTGTTGTTAATTCTATTAGTCTTGAACTGGATAAATTACTGCCCAGTGGCTGCACGCTAATCCAGTTCACTTACGACTTACGTCGTAAGCAAATATTAAAAGTACCGTCGAAGCGAACCGACTCAAAAGTGATCTGGAATAACTTTCCACCGGCAAGAATTGATGTCAGCGAATATCTATAAATACGCTATTTGAAGCACATATCAATATCGTAACCGTTGTCCTCAAGTATTGATTTTGCGATACCGACAACAATATTGGAAAGCTCGCCGGCCAAATCCCAGTAGAGACTTGTGAAATTTATTAACTCACGACTCATTTTTTATTCGCGCGGTTAAATAGACTGCAGATGAATAGACCCGCCTGATTTTTCCAGCTAAATAACAATAACTTATAAAGCTCACTGACTTGAACAGCAGGCTTGCCCAAGTTATCGATGACGGGTGAAATAACCTTTACCTTTATTTCTCATTCATCCTTCGTTCAGGATAAATCAGTTAAAGTAATATCATAGTTTAAAATCACGCTTTAAAAAGGCAAACGCTTAAGTACAAAAAACGATTGGTCTTTGAATTTATATAAATTGAACCTGTGTCTTGGTCATCTCGACATAGGGATAGTCTTGGTCATCTCGACATAGGGATAAGTTTAGACAGTTTAGCTTGCGATAATAATCAACTGGGAGTTTAAGTATGAAAAATTTAACTAAGGCCCTTGGCCTAATAATCATGATGACCTTGGGGTTTGGTGTGACAAGTACTGTATCAGCACATGGTTATCATAAAAACTGGAGCCACGGTCATTACCATACGGCGTATGGTAAAGTCTATCGTCACCGAACACATCATGTTCATCGTTATAGAACCAGACATTGCCGCTGGGTAACACGTCATGACCATTGGGGCCACCATTACAAAGTCCGTCGCTGCCACAATCATTATCGAACTCGTTATCACCACTAGTCAAATAGTTGTTATAACTAGCAAAAAAGTCTCTTACGAGGCTTTTTTGCTATCACGAATTTAAAAATTCAGAAGTAATTTACAACTTTCGTGTATTATTTAAGCTGAATTTGACTGCCAGAGAGAATCTCAATGCGTTCAGTAATAATATTTTTGGTTTTACTTAATAGCTCCACGGCAATATTCGCTGCCGAAAGCAGGTCATGGTGGTGGGATAATCTATGGTGGAATGATGGCACATTACCAGCCGTAAAAAATTATAGCCTACAAAGCAAAAAAATTGAATTTATCAGTCACGGCAAAAAAATTCCTGCTCTACTAATCCAGCCAAAGCAAAAAGGAAACTATTATCCAGTTCTATTTCAACATGGGCGTAGAGGACTGGACTCAATTGTGGAAAAACATGCTCGCCGTTTGGCCGCTCGCGGATTTATTGTATTAGCTGCCGATATTTATAAAGGTAATTTTATCGATCCGTACCCGATAAAACATGACTACGAATTAGAAAAAGATGTTAACATGGCATTAACAACATTGTTAAAACAAAAAAATATAAAGTCAAAAAAAGCCTGTCTATATTCGCATACACGTGGTGGTTACTATACGTTAAAAGTTGCAGTCACCTATAAGCGCCAATTAAACGATATTGGCTGCTACATCGCCTACTACCCGCATTGGCAGGACCCAAACGCACCCGAGCCATTACAGGTTTACTCTTACGCCAAAGAAATAGACAAACTAGCACTACCGGTACTGGTTTTTATTGGCAACAAGGAACAATATCATCGACGCCGGGTTATCGAATCATCGATAAAAACGCTGAAAAATAACAAGATTAAAGCACGCCTGATTATTTATCCTGGCGTTGGTCGTGGGTTTGATTTTCGACCCGAAAATTTGCGTACTTTCGCCGACGACCTGGCTTCAAAAGATGCTATTCAACGGGCAGCTAATTTTATTCGCGAGCACTTGAGTGGAAAATAATGATGTAAATTAAATGTAAAATCATACCGCTCTAACTTGTTTATTTGACAACATAAATGTTATTTTTGGATTTCAAGAGGATATCGATTCGTTCAATATAATGTGCGTTTACTGACAGTAAGCAATCATTTTTACGGACATTAAATTTGTTTTCAATTAGTGTATGATACACACTGGAATTCATAATACTTAAAAATACTAAGACTTACCCGGAAATAAAGATACCAATGGAGATTCTAAAAAAAGCAATTTTGACCCCAGTCTTTACCTTACTCGCCTGTTTGCAGCCCGCACTTGTGGTCGCCGCAATACATAATGGCATTCCGATTGCTAAAGATATTAATTCTGACCCGAATATTGTCGAAATCAATCTGGAGGCGAGCGTATCAGAGGTGGAATTGACGCCCGGTGTACGCACTAAGATGTACACTTATAACGGGAGTTTTCCCGGGCCACTGATTAAAGCCAAAGTTGGTGACACCTTAATCGTCAATTTTAAAAATTCTCTTCCAGAGTCGAGCAGTATCCATTGGCACGGCCTCCGGCTACCTGCGTTAATGGATGGTTCAACGGTATCACAAAACCCGGTACCACCTGGTGGAACATTTACCTATAAATTTAAACTAAAAGACGCTTCACTATTCTGGTACCACCCTCATGTCAGAACCAATGAACAGGTCGAAAAAGGCCTTGCCGGGCCATTATGGGTAACCGAGTCTGACCGCAAACTAACTGGCAATCTGGCATTTCTTAAAAAAATAAAGCAATATGTGTTTGTCCTTGATGATATTTTGTTGGATAAAAATGGAAACATCGAAAAACCATTCACCGGTAATTTAAATACCAGGCTCGATAAAAAAATCAATGGCCGCGAAGGCAATGTACTTCTGGTTAACGGTCGTAAACTACCAACATTGTTAGTTAAATCTGGCGTACCCATTCGCTGGCGGATAGTCAATGTTGCTAACGCACGCTTTATGACACTGGAAATTCCCAAGCATCGGATCACCAGAATTGGTGGAGACGGTGGCTTGATGTTAACACCGGAACGCAATCGAAAGACATTACGCGTGGTTCCGGGCGAACGGGCCGATATCATATTTACACCCAAGGGGGCCCCAGGCACCGAAGTCATCGTCTATTGGAAGGATTCCCCTCGTGGTCGACATGCCTTTGCCACGAAAGGCGGTAAAATAGTAATGTCATTTGATCCTACTGACGGCAAAAGAAAACGGTTACCGCTTATGAAGTTACAGTTTGATAACAGCGAAGAGGCAACGACAAAAAAACCGGTTAAAATCGCGATTCCAGGTTTTCTCAAGCAGATAGCGCCGCTTAATACTAAAGGCGCGAGAATCAGAACTATTGTATTGGCTCATTCAACTCCGACCAAAAATGGTTCGGTTGATTTTACCATTAATGGTAAAACTTTTAAAAAAATCACTAGCGAAGATGCCCCGGATGCTGTTGTCGGGGAAACTCAGGTTTGGGATATCGTTAACAAAACCATGGGCGATCATCCCTTTCATTTACACGGATTTTTTTTCCAGGTGCTAGGCACTATTAAAAAGGACAAAACTGGAAAAGTTCTTGAAGTAATACAAGCCCCCCGACTTGAACACAAAGACACGGTCAATATTCCTGGTGGACCAGATCATGACGGCGGCTCAACAACGGTAAGGTTGGCTATTAAGTTTGACCAGGGAGATGCAAAAGCAACCGATATTATCGCTTATGGCGGCGTGTCTGCGTTAAACAAGAAAAACAACGGTAAAAAACGATCTGGTGGATGGCAGTTTCACTGCCATGTTCTCGAACATGCGGATCAGGGAATGATGTCATATGTTGAGATTCGCGATCCATCAACTTATACCCGTAAAAAAGCCAACCCGCATCAGCATCATCATATGCACATGAATCACAACAAAGGCAAAACAACAAATTCAAAATCCAGTCCGGATACTAAAACTGGAAAGGATGCTAAAACTAAAAAAGATGCTAAGACTGATAAAGACACCAAAACGACCAAAACTCATAAACCTGGCAATCAACAACAGGTACAAAAAAACCAGAAAAGTACCACAACCATTAAAAACGCCAGCCCGAAGAGAACCCCAGCCGTTCGCCGAACCAAACGGCAAACGACCCGCCCGCCGGTAGATACAGGGCGAACGTATCCCAGCAACGATGCTCATTCTCCCTACCAGGAGTACCCGCCACGAAACCGGGAGACTTATCCTCCACCCATACGCCGCCGCAATACCACGCCTGCCAATGATGACCCGGAGCAAGTCTTCTAAATTATGCTTTGATTACGTTACGCATTTGCAAAACTGGTGCAAACCCGGAAAATTCGTACCAGGAAATATACTTTATTTCTCGTTATATCAACCACTTGATAATTATTTAAGTTTTTTTTACTTTACACACTAATTGCTCAACCCGAGTACATATTTTGCGCGTTAGTTTATTAAGCTATGCAGATAGAAGCCAACAAACACGGGATTTGAGTTATGGAATTAATCATTACTTTATTTGTATTATTTATGGTTTTAATGTCGATTTGTTTTTTGATTGCACTGATTGCAACAGAAATCGCCCTGTTAAACCAATGTTTCTATTACCTATATCGCTATATCTGCGTCACAAAAAAAATACGCTACGATAACAAATTTAATACAATTATATTAAAGAACGCGTTAGTAACTGGGATTACCACCATTGTCTTTGCATTATTAATAATCTATAGTCCAATTTTTTTAGGGGTCCTTATGATGAAAGCGGATATCCCCATTATCAGTGAAATCCTCAATATCTTTGGCTGGGTATGGAATAAAACCGCTGCGAATATATTACTTATAACAGGATTTATCACTGTTGCTTGTTATCTGTATTCAATGTTGACGAGTAAATATCATAAAAAAATATTGGCTTAGAGGGATTTAACCCAACAGCTTACCGTCTGTGATTTACGTTAGCAGTTAAGTTACTAAACCCACTTAAAACAATTTTGGCGTCTTGAATATAGTGCGATCCATTTTATCGCAGATCTGCTTAGTCATTTCTCCAATGTCACCTAGTAATTTAAATATTTCTTTAGAAACAATGCCCTTTTTATTAGTATACGCATTAACGAGATAATTAATTCGTTGCCTAAGCGCCGGGATAACTTTAATAAAATCCGAACGTATTGAGTCCTGTAATTCAGGGAGCATTTCTGCCGGAAGATATGACACTTGCTTAATACCCGTACTGTCAATATATCTCTTTTTTATATCATACAGATGAGAAAATATCTTTTCTGATTCTTGATTAAAACTGCGCCCAGCGACTTCCGCTTCTTTTAGTTTTTCATTTAAATGATCTAGCAACGTATCAAATATACTGTCTAAAGAAACAAAATCGTCGATAATACCCGTTAAAGCACTGATTAACTGAATGTCTTCTATCTCATGAGTTTCTTCACTATTTAGACGCTCAGTATATTCTTCTAAGCACTGTACGACGCTAAAATCATATAAGGGAAACACTTCGTCACCTAAAATAACTTCTTTATAGCTACTGGCTTTAAGCATTTTAATCGCATCGGCCGATGAGCAGGCCTGGCCGATCGAAGCTTCAAAGGTATCTACTGCACCAAGTATTCGCGTATACTGGTGCAAGGCTAATCCCTGAAGCCCCCTGGGATAACCACTGCCGTCAATTCTCTCGTGATGATTCAATACGGTACTTAGAACCAGATCAGTAAAGTTTGTTCGCGATTCTTTTAATAACATGTAACTGATAACAGGATGCACTTTCTCCATTTTTATCTCGTCATCACTAAGGCTTGATTCATCCTGATGATCGCTTTTCAAAAATAACATCCCAATATCATGCAATAACGCCGCTGAAAATATTTCCTGTAGCTGCTCCTCTCCATAACTAAAACTTATTCCAATATCGGTCGCGATAAAGGCACAAATCAACGCGTGGTTATATTTTTGCGAGTGTTGATGCTTAAACACTGAAATCTTGTTTTCAACAACCCGATCATATTTTATTTTTTTAACAATCTCGTTAATCGCATTTACAGTCTTTTCAAAATCCACGCTAATATTGGTAAACACTTGAGAAATAGCAGTAAAGATCTGCCCCGACATACTCTGTTGTTCGTTAGCATCTTCAAACACCAGCGACTCGTCAATTGGCTTTAAGAGTTTGTGTTTTAGTATTTTTTGGTATAACCCCGGACTAACTTTTTCACCGCTCTTGACAAGTAGTGCTCCAGAATCATTATAGATATCAGACTGAATTTCATATTCTAGGCCAGAGGTGGTAAAGATTATTTCTTTATATTGTTTATCAAGCTTCTCCTCGCTTATTCCAAAGCGTTCAGGAGTAATATCTGAGTCTAGTTCCATTCGACACTATATAATCGCAAATTAATACAATTAATATAGTAGCGAAAACGAATATTGCAAACTCATATCACCATTAGTCCAATAAAGTGGTTTACCAATATAAGCGACACGATAATTTCTCTTTTAACTCGCCAACTAAGAATAAATCTGAATCAACGTTAATTTTTTGTTTACATCTTAAATATATCGTTCTAATGTTCCGTAGTAACTTTTTCATCTACATGCTTTTTATTCCCTTTTTGGTTAGAATTTTTCTTTTTCACAACGGCCTCATGCGGATGTTTAGCTGGGTGTTTTTTCTTCTGAGCTTGCTGTTTTTCTTTTAACGCTTTAGCCTTTGCTGCTGCTTTCTTTTTACGATCCGCATCGTGTTTAGCCTTTAACACCTTCGCTTTGGCTACCGCCTGACGTTTTCGCTCGGCTTCATGTTTATGTTTTAAGGCCTTGGCTGCCGCCTGTTTTTTGCGCTCGGCTTCCTGTTTAGCCTTTAATGCCTGGGCTGCTTGCTGTTTTTTACGTTCGGCTTCGTGTTTATGTTTTAAGGCCTTGGCTGCCGCCTGTTTTTTGCGCTCGGCTTCCTGTTTAGCCTTTAACGCCTGGGCTGCTTGCTGTTTTTTCTTCTCAGCCTCGTGTTTGTGTTTTAACGCTTCAGCTGCTTTCTGTTTTTTCTGCTCGGCTTCATGTTTGTGTTTTAATGCTTCGGCCACTTTATGTTTTTTCTGCTCGGCTTCGTGTTTGTGTTTTAATGCTTCGGCCGCTTTATGTTTTTTCTGCTCGGCTTCGTGTTTGTGTTTTAATGCTTCGGCTGCTTTATGTTTTTTCTGCTCGGCTTCGTGTTTGTGTTTTAATGTTTGTGTTTTAACGCTTCGGCTGCTTCTTGTTTCTTATGCCCGGCCTCATGTTTATTCTTGTGTGGATTGCCTGTATCCGCTGCTTTTACCTGCTTTCTTAAGAATTTTACACGTTTCAATAATGCATGGTATTTGTTTTTATCCGCAGGTGTTTTAGTATGAAGCATTGTGTGTCTGGCTTGCACCAGCTGTTTTTCTAGTGTCTTTAGTCTAGCTCGCTGAGTCTCAAGTTTTTTATTGGCCTTTTTACCGTGAGCCTGCTCGTGATCAGCGTGTTTCTCATCCACGTTGGGTTTAGCCACATGTTTTTTCTCATCGTGACCATGACCCGCAGGTACTTTACCGCTGCGAGCATCTCCAGCACGCTTGTTGTCAGCGTGCTGGTGGCCTGGCGGTTTTATTTTATCGGTAACTTGCCCAGTGTGTGTGCCTTTGCTATGACTGTGGTTATGACCTGTTTGCTTCTCCAAAACGCGATTATGACTAGCGGACGTACCCCTGTCTTGTCCATGGTCATGTCCCTGTGATTCGTATGTACTGTGTCGCTCAGACCGACTGCGGCTATATGCGCCTTCTTCCTGCTCATAGTCCAGAAATATGGAATCACTATAACCATAACCGGGCTGATCATAGTCACTAGCCCTGCCACTGCGGCTGTTTTCCGATCGCCTATCATACTGAGTACTATTATCCCTATTTCTTCTATTAGAGGACTTTTGACCTGAATACGGTTGATCCGAATAGCGTTGGTTCGAATATTTCCGACTCGAGGACTTTCGGTCTGAATAAGCGGGTTCTTTGTCCATACCATCGTTGCGACGCTGTTGGTCATTGCGATCACCAGTCCCCATGCTGGCGGTTTCTTTACTGTTTGTCTTATTTTCCTCTTCAGACGCGACTTTGGGATAGAGCTTGAACGTTCCTGCCAGGGTGACTTTACTGTTTGTGGTTTTCCCGCTTATCGTGCCTTGTATAGTATTTTCACCAGAAATTTCACCAACAAAATCAGCTGTTCCGCCCGCATCATTTAATTTAGCTATAAACTGATTTTTTTTAATTTGCCCAAGGATAGGGAATTTTTCATTTTTGCTATTAACAAGTTTTATCTTTCCGTTTTCATTAACCAGCTTAAAAATACCTTTCTTAAAATTTTCTCCCTTTTTATCGCTAAAAATCAGTTTATATTCCAGCCAGTAAAGTCCATTTTCGAGACTGACTTTTTGGCTGTTGTCAGAATTTGTACAAGCGGAAACTACAAGACCCAAAATCGAAAGAAAAATTATTTTATAAACACTAGCCATATCGCACCCTATCCGTAATCCATTAATCCATCAATCCATCAATCCATCAATCCATCAATCCATCAATCCATCAATCCATCAATCCATCAATCCATCAATCCATCAATCCATATTAATCCATTAATCCAAATATGATTGCATTCAACAGTCAAAACCCATCTATCCCTTTACCGCTCCTCATATATATATTATCGAACGTTAAATTGAAAGCCTATTCGTACACGGTTATCAAAACAGACATGCAAAACATACCTTTAACGTTTCTAATAATCATTGAGCAAGTAGTCCAAGCTACATTTTTGTTGCATAAAAAAACCCAGTACCGATTGGTACTGGGTTTTTGATTTAAAACCTGGCAGTGTCCTACTTTCACATGGGATCTCCCACACTATCATCGGCGCTGAACAGTTTCACTTCCGAGTTCGGGATGGAATCGGGTGGTTCCTATTCGCTATGGCCGCCAGGCAAACTGGTAGACCATTACGCAAAAGCGTAACAGAACAATTCAAAATTAAGTAAATTTCTAGGCACGATACTTTATTATCAGATCAGCAACCTGTTAGATTATTATCAACAACAAATCCGTTCTATATTCACCAAATTCAAGCTTTTTGGGTGTTATATAGTCAAGCCTCTCGGTCAATTAGTACTGGTTAGCTTCATACATTACTGTACTTCCACACCCAGCCTATCAACGTTGTAGTCTTCAACGGACCTTACAACCTCAAGGGTTGGGAGATCTCATCTTGAAGGGGGCTTCCCGCTTAGATGCTTTCAGCGGTTATCCTGTCCGTACATAGCTACCCGGCAATGCCACTGGCGTGACAACCGGAACACCAGAGGTACGTCCACTCCGGTCCTCTCGTACTAGGAGCAGCT
>QILK01000021.1 GCA_003233345.1 Gammaproteobacteria bacterium
GTCGCCCAGGTTATTGGCAAGAAAGAGTTGACCGCTAACAATTGGCTGGAGAGCGACCAAAAAAACGCGGCGTCTCAGCCATACGTTAGGCAATCTGTTCCATTAAGTAACTATGAACTATCAGCAAATAATTAGAAGATCGAGTTTAGGATTTGTTCTGAGAGAGATATCCATACAACTAATAACGGGGTGGGTGGGTAACGCGAAGGAAAAATACGATGTTCCAGGTATAGATTCAATTGGGTTTGACGCACAGGCGGTAGAGGAGAACTTAGTTACACATTTAGCAAGCGCGATTGAGACCTTGAAAAACGAAAAATCACATGAAAAAAAGTTTACGCCAGGTTGGTCATTTGGTTTTCTTTGCGGTCATGTGCAAGGAGCATTGAATGTAAAGTGGTCTAATCAATACCTCATTGAGACAAGCAACGATTTTAAGGATCTAATGAAACTAAGAACCATTCTTGAGATTATAACGCTAGACAGTGATCTATCGAAGAAAATTGAGATTGTTTACGAATATTATCTAAAAAGTGGGGAACAGATTGCCAAAGAAGACGAACCAATGCCAGCAAACGTAGTGCCATTAGTTCAGACGGGAAAACTACAAAGTAAAAATGCAGAAATGTACAGAAATGAGTTTAAAAAATATTTCAAAAAGCTACTTGTGGCAGAGTATCTGTATTTATTACGAACCTATGATAGAATGTGCTGTCCTAATTTAACAAATTATCTGAATGAGCGAGAAATTTTAGATATCGTTGGTAGTGAGCATTTTGCCTAACGATTGAGTTAAACTTTATATGAGTAAACTCCGGGAGACATTTTTGAATGTTGACTTGTAATGCAATCGCAGCCCCTCAACCACCAGTCAGAAGTTTTTTTCAGGACAGTTACAACCGCAGGTTGTTGGCCTGAAAAAAAGCTTGTGGCTGGTGGTTGTAAGAGGGGCGTTATTTACAAGGACAACAGACTATGTTGCTTAAATCATTTTGTGCATTTGAGATTTTTTGGCTAGTGAAACTACCTTGGTATTCTGGATTCCGGCATGACGTCGCTAAAGGATAATCATATCGCTCCTAGCGCTTGTTAAACGATGTCCGTGCTACCGGAAAACACTGCCAAACAAAATCTAGCTTTATACAAATAGATCGATATTAGGTTTAAACGAATGCACCTGATCGGATGACATTTGTGCGGTATCAGCGTATAAATTTATGGCTGTTTCATGAAGACCAACGGTGCTCTTATACTGTGAGTACATTCCGGGATGCTTTTCTGGCCGCCCTTGATAAGTGTTTCCAGTAGCTGATTCATTTCCCAAACCAGCCTCACGATCAAGTAATTCGCCCTCAATAATTTTCTCATTCCCAAACCGACCCCACTCAGACCGGTTGGGAATATGATTGACGGGCGACACGGGGTCTATGGATTTTATCCCATAGGGCCGTGCTAACTTTCCTCCGGCGCTATTATTCGTTACTTGATAGGCAGAACTATAAGGTGTTATATCCATAATTTTCTATATAGTCTAATGTTCAAAAACAGAATAAAATACAAATTTACTAAATTTGACTGCTTTCCGTTTGCGCTGTTTACAGAAAATTCAATTCTAAATTCTGTACCCAGTGACGAAAAATTTACAGCTGTTTCTTACTGATTAAATATTATTATTTTTGTTGTTAATATTATTATTATATTATAGCTATGTAAAAATAATTGTTTATTGATTACTAACTACGAATGTCAGTGTAGCACAAAAAACGCTATACAACATAGCAAAATACTAACTGCATCACATTTAATTACTACTGGATAATAGTGTATTTATAAAACATGACACAGCTATCAAAGTTTATTATTTATAAAATTTTACGGTCACTAAAAGCCTGGGACAAAGTGTTGTTATCGATATATTCGAGTTCGCCGCCCATCGGAACCCCGTGGGCGATGCGCGTTGCACGGATATTTCGTTTACGCGCCATTTCGCTAACATAATGCGCCGTCGCTTCACCTTCTACCGTGGGGTTAGTGGCTAGTATCAACTCCTGTACCAGCCCTTCATCAAGACGCTTAGCGAGTAAATCAAGACCAATTTCTTCAGGACCGATAGCATCTAACGGCGACAGTCGCCCCAGCAAAACAAAGTACTTACCCTTAAAACCCGTTGCCTGATCAACAATAAGCACATCCGCTGGGCTTTCAACCACACACAAAGACGTTTCATCACGGCGATCACTGGAACAAAAATCGCAGATTTCGGTTTCAGTCAGTGTTCTGCAGCGGCGACAATGCGATATTAAATCCAGCGCTTCGGCAAGGGTTTTAGCCAGATGTGAGGCGCCCTCTTTATGACGGGTCAACAACTGAAACACCATTCTTTGCGCTGTTTTTTGACCGACACCGGGCAAACAACAAAAAGCATTTATCAACTTCTCTATTAACGGCGAAAAACCCATCTTATCTGGTCTATAAATCCAGTTTGAATCCAGGTGGTAATGGTATACCTGATGTGATGGATGACATTTTTGCCTGTGCTTCTGCCTCAACTTTGCCAACGGCATCATTAAATGCGGCGATAATCATGTCTTCGAGCATATCCCGATCTTCGCTCAGAAGACTGTCATCCAGTTTTAAACTCTTAACGACACGCTTACCGTTCATTATCACCTTGACCATGCCACCACCCGATTCACCGTTTACCTCGATATTGACGGCTTCCTTCTGCGCCTCTTGCATTTTTTGCAGTGACTCTTGTGCTTGTTTCATTAGGTTTCCCAAATCACCTTTCATAAAAAAACTCCCGATTATTCCTCAGTATTTTCATTGGATTGTATTAGTTCCGGTTTGATCTGCGCACCGAAAATGCTTTGTAGTTCCTGTACAGTGGCATCCTGCTTTATTGAATCAACCGCGTTGTTATGTTTTTCCTGGCGAATTCTTTCTTGGCATTGCGCCGGCGTTTCTGATGTTGGTTGTACAAAATCAACTTTAACCTTTATTTTGTTACCAATCAGTTTGCTGACACAAGTCTCCAGTCTTCCTAATGTATGCTCATTACAAATTTGCTGGTATTTCGGATCCAGCTGTAAAACCATTATACTGTCACTTAGTTTAACCAATGCACACATGGTGGCAAGCTGTTTTGCCGGTCCCTCGACACCCATCGATACAATCATATCCTGCCAACGTGTATCAGCATTAAGGTTTTCACTCTGACCGTCTTGCTTCTGGGGTGGTGATGACTCGACCACTGGTGTTGAGTGCACCGTACTGCGTGCATGCGCTTCGGGTTCGGGCTTAGCAATAGTTCCAGTTTGGCTGGAGTCAGCTCTACCTTGACTGGATTTAGCATGGCTTGGTTTACCCTCTACCGTAACCGGTTTAAATGCCAACATCCTTAACAACATCATCTCAAATCCAATCGCAGGCTCTGGCGCCAACGGCAGATCCTGTCGACCGTGTAACGCAATCTGATAATAAAGTTGCACGTCCTCTTCAGAAAACTGCTTTGATAACGCCAACAATTTTTGCTTGTCACCATACCAGCTATTCACAGACTCAGCTGAAAACTGGGCCAGTGCAATACGGTGTAACATTGAAATCAAATCCGCTATGATTAAATGATAGTCTGGTGCAAGCATCGCTATACTTGACGTAATAGCGTAAATTTTTTCTGCACTGTTTTCGGCTAAGGCATCGAGAATCTGGGTTAAGTAATCCTGCTTAATCGTACCCAACATTTCATAGACTTCGTCTTCGGTCAGTTTTTGATCGCCATAAGCCAATGCCTGATCGAGTAGACTCAACGCATCGCGCATACTGCCGTCTGCCGCTTTGGCAATGGAGACTAGCGCCTTGGGCTCGTTGCTAAATCCTTCCTGTTTTATAATCGATTGCAGATGCTTTTCAATCAGATCCGGCGGCAGTCGCTTGAGATTAAATTGCAGGCACCGGGAAAGAATGGTAACGGGTAATTTTTTTGGGTCCGTTGTCGCAAATAAAAATTTGACATGATCGGGCGGTTCTTCAAGCGTTTTCAGCAATGCATTAAAACTATGGGTAGATAACATATGCACTTCATCGATTAAATAAATTTTATAGCGCCCTAATGCTGGTGAATACTGGACGTTATCAAGTAGTTCGCGAGTATCCTCAACTTTCGTCCTCGACGCCGCATCGACCTCGATTAAATCAACATATTTACCTTGATCAATTGATAGACAGGCACTGCACTGCCCACACGGCTTGCCACTGACACCAATGTCGCAACTGAGCGCTTTCGCCAGTATTCGCGCGATAGTGGTCTTACCAACGCCCCGGGTGCCGGTAAATAAGTAGGCATGATGGAGTCGCCCGCTATTGAGTGCATTAACCAATGCACGCAGAATATGTGTTTGCCCGACCATTTTTTCAAAGGATTTTGGGCGCCATTTATTCGCGAGTACTTGATAGGCCATATATTTTATGTTATTTCAATAGGTTATAAAACTCGTGCTGAATCTGCCACGAACCAGTATTAGAAATTATAAATCAAAATGAGTGAGTTTAGACAGGGCTCAAAAAATAAAGTTCTGGGTAAATTGGCGGCAGCCAGTATCAGCCACACTTCGGCACACGAATTGGCTATTACCGCTGCTCCCTTCCAGGTCTGACGGAGTTCATAGTTAATCGTTGCGAAGGGACCAATACAGGCCACCATAACAAGAACCGGGATTATCGCATATCAACGAAACTTCTCAAGCCTTGTGTTTAAATATTTTTTTATTTTACTTTAAACCTTGACACGATATCTTGCAATTCGATTGCCGCACCACTTAGTTCTTCAATGCTACCGCTGGTTGCCGACAGGCTCTTGGCCGTCTCGTGCGCAGTTTCATTGAGTTGGACCATACTCTCATTAATTTGGACGGCGGCATCAGACTGTGACCTGACACCTTCGTCTACCAGATCAAATTTTGGACTCAACGTTTGCGCCTGATCAATAATTGTACCCAAATGTGAACTCACCTGCGCCACTTCTTCGACGCTGGTGTTCACCTGGCCGGTAAATTTTTCCATGCCCATCACCCCTGCCGATAACGACGACAAGGTCTCCTTGATCATTTGCTCTATATCCCAGGTGGCCACTGCCGTCTGGTCAGCCAGACGGCGTATTTCCGTGGCGACCACGGCGAAGCCTTTGCCAAATTCACCGGCCTTCTCAGCTTCAATTGCAGCATTCAACGAAAGCAAATTAGTTTGATCAGCGACGCGATTGATGGTGGTAACCACGTTGCTTATATTTGACGCTTTTTCATTTAACGTTGCCAGTTTGGTGGCAATCACCTCGGTCGCACCCTTCATATTACTCATGGTAGCCGCCATCTTATCCAACTCGTTTTGGCTATCACTGGCAGAATCAGCAGTGGCTTCGGCCACAGTTGATACTTCGCCCATCGTATGCACCAGATCCTTAGAGGTTGCATTAATTAGTGTCACTGTCGCCATGACTTCATTGGTACTGGCAGCCTGTTCGGTCACGGTCGCCTCATGTTCCTTGACAATTTGCGCCATCGACGCCGCAGAAATTGTCACCTTGGCACCGGCGTCCTGAATCTTGTTTACCAGTTCGCTCAGACTATCCATCATTTTCTGCACCCCGGCTGCCAAGCGGTCAATCGACTCATCGCCTTCAATCGATACCTTTGCCGTCAAATCACCGGCGGAAGCCTTTTCGATGACTGACAAGATAGCGTCGACTTTCCTTTTTAAAACATCAGACGCCTGTTTTTGTTGGCCATACGCATCTTTAAGCGAACTAGACATAAGCTCTATGGTATGGGTATAGGCGTTAATAGTATCAAGCTTGGCTCCCCTACCCTGCAAGGCTTTCAGTGATTTTTGCCCTTCTTCCCCGGCGACTGTATTCAGTATCTCTACCATTGAATTTATACCGGCGTTGACCACTCGCCCAAGTGGATTTATGAGTCCCTTGGAAAACAAAAGAGATAACGCCAGCACCGTTAACATCGCAATACCTAGCATCGTCATAATAATATAAACTGAAAGATTCGCATGATCAGCGACTGAATTACTCGCCACTCTAAATTCATTAATTTGCTTTCTGGTAAAACGATTAATCTCTGAATCCAGTTTCAATAACACGGGATTAATCTCGCTGCGAATCAAGTAAGCATCGGCCCGCCATTTATCACTTCCATGTACTGCAAACATACTATCCGCATTTACATAAAATTCCTTTACCGTACCGCGAACAATATCCATTTTCTCTTCTTGCTCAAGGGTCAAATTATCTTTATAGTTTTCGAGCACTGATTTAAAGTTGTTATCAAATATCCCCTTGAAGTCCGCATATTCGACAATCGCGCGTCCTGCTCTGTACCCGAGAAAACCACGAACTGCCGTCATAATTCTCGCCCATTGATAGCGCATATCATTGAGCAACTTTATAAATTTATAGTTGGGTTTATCACGACTTTCTTCTAGTGATATCATGACACTGATGCTGCTTAAAATAACCTGGGTAGCTGGATTAAGTTTATCGGTTGCGTAACTCATCGCCGGAAAATTTGCGCGTTCATTTTCGATCAAACTTAATAACCGGGTTCGATACGATTTATATTTTTTAAATTGATCTGCGATAACCTGCACTGATTTTTGTGCCTTAGTCCCTGACAGCTCACGCACTTGCCTGGTGAGTAGTTTGAGTAACCTGTCAGTTTTTTCCAAATGGTCGACGTAAATTTTCTTGTCTGCTTTGTTTTTTGTGGTGAGGTATAAACCCAGGCCGACCATTGACTGCTTAACACTATCGGACAATTGAGTTGCGGTGATCACCGTAGGCTGGTTTTTGTGCGCCATCGATTGCGTAGTATTCCTGGCCTCGATCATGGTATAAATAGATACCGAAGCAACAATTGCCAGGATTACCAAAGTTAAACTAACCCCAAACAACATCTGCTTTTTAATGGTTAGGTTACGCAAGCTTCTAAACAGTTTCTTTGCCATGCTTTCAATATTCCCTTATTAAGTGTGTTTAGTCGTAAAAACTGGTTATACAGTTATATCGACAGAGCCCACGACTTATTTAATCATTAACTCAGGCAATTAACCTCAATTTACAAATAAATGAATATGCTTATCGATTGAAAAATCAAGGTAATTCAGGTACTCTAGCTCAGCTTCACAAACGGTGCAGGAGAGGTGTCCGAGTGGTTGAAGGAGCACGCCTGGAAAGCGTGTATGCGGTTCGCCGTATCGAGGGTTCGAATCCCTCTCTCTCCGCCAATGCATATTACCGCGCCGATTATTAGCAAACTCCGGAATTACTATTTTTTGCATTATTATGCTGACAACCTGGTCTGACAATACACTTGATAAGCTAAAAAATTCTTCTGGCATTCAGGTATGGAAATTTTCCCTGGATTTCAGTGAAGAACAAACCGGTCATTATTTGCGAAAATTACCCGACCATGAGCAAAATTATGCTCGTCACTTAAAAAACCCGTCTCGGCGACGGCAGTTTATTATTTCCCGCGCAATATTACGACGACTGCTGGCGAAATATTTACACACCGATAGCCAAACACTTGAATTCTGTAAAAACCAATATGGTAAACCGTCATTAAATAGGGAGTCACTCACTGAACGCAACAGTGAATTTGAAAATCGGTATCGGCAATGTGAATTCAATTTATCGCATTCAAACCAATTTGCATTACTCGGTATTAGCACTATCGGCAAACTGGGTATTGATATCCAACATCATCGTCGCCGACTAAATGTGTGCAAATTTGCCCGCCGGTTTTTTACCAGCGTTGAAAGCCAACTAATTGATTCGCTACCCGATGATAAAAAACAACAGGTATTTTTTCAACTTTGGACGCGAAAAGAAGCCGTTTTAAAATCGCTGGGACAAGGCATTTCTTACGGCATTGCTAAACTTGATGTCTCTGAAGCAATACACACTGATTCAACAATCGCAATTAAAACCAATAATAAAATTTATTCTGTTGTCAATCTCCCTATGAACGATACCGATAAACCACAAAGATACTCTGCGGCCGTATCGCTATGCGATCAATCTATTGAATCGATCAACCTGTATAATCTTGTCCTATAACCACTACCCTACGAAATATTACCCATGGAAATGAATTATACTATTACCCTGCAAACTACTGGCGGTTAAATGATGAAATTCTGTTCACTGTGTGCTAACCCCGTTAATTATATAATCCCGGCAGGAGACAATCGACCCCGTCATATCTGTGAGTCTTGCGGCACAGTACACTATCAAAATCCAAAAATCGTGGCCGGCTGCATTCCAGAATGGCAAAATGAAATTCTATTGTGTAAACGAGCGATTCAACCTCGACTGGGTTATTGGACCCTACCCGCAGGCTTTATGGAAAATGGCGAAACAACCGAAGAGGCGGCGATACGTGAAACATTGGAAGAAACCGGCGCACAAGCCAATATTCTACAACTCTACACACTTTATAGTATTCCACATATTAGCCAGGTTTATATGATATATCGGGCACAACTTTTAGATAAAAATTTTTCACCAACACCTGAAAGTGAACAAGTAGAACTGTTTTCGCAACAGAATATACCCTGGGAACAAATTGCTTTTCCTGTCATCGAACTGACACTAAAGCAATATTACCAGGATCAGCGCAACGGAAGCTATCAACTAAAGACAGGCACCATTGATAAACGTAATGAAAAATAAAGAGACCATCCCCTTTTGGGAAAGCAAAACGCTCTCTGAAATGACAAAAAAAGAGTGGGAATCACTCTGTGATGGATGTGCGCGTTGCTGTCTTCTGAAACTGGAAGACGAAGACAATCAAAATATTTATTATACTTCGGTATGCTGCCATCTACTGGATCTGGAACACTGTCGTTGCACACATTATTCACAACGTTCTACCCTGGTTCCTGATTGTGTTACGTTAACACCCGACAATCTCCATGAACTTGCATGGATGCCCAGTACCTGCGCCTATCGACTGTTACACGAGGGCAAACCTTTACCCGAGTGGCATCCGCTACTAAGCGGTACTAGTGAATCAACCCGCGAAGCCGCCGCGTCAATTTTTAGTTATGCGACACCTGAAAATGAAATCGATGCGGAGCAACTACCAGACTATATTATCGAATGGTTAAAATAACTTATCGCCAGGGATAGAGACTATCCATTAGCCGATGCAATCAAATCGTCTAGCTCACCATCCATATGCAATTCTGTCAGTTCTGTAAAACCACCTATCCATTTATCCTTGATCATAATCTGCGGAACAGTACGTGCATTATTGGAAACCACCAACATTTCTTTTAAGCCACTTTGTGACTGATCAACTCTAATCTCTTCAAACGGGAGTCCCCATTTTTTTAGTAATGCCTTAGCTTTATCGCATATAGGACAAGTACCGGTGCTAAAAATTTTTACTGATGTCATAAATGTTAATCCAGGTAAGGGTATTTTATACAATACTATACTTATATTCTAATCTTAGTCGGGATAATTTTCCAGACATTTAACAACCTTTACCGCGTTATTAATTATTCTGTTTTTTGAATAAATTGTGAATGGGCACATCCATTATTTCGGCTAAACTCGATCGCGCACGATTGAGTAGTTCTGCAAATTCATCTGGATATTTGTCTATAGAGACTCCATTAGCACCTAGCGGAATAACCCCTGGATTATTTGCGATTAACTGAAACAAACTGTATTGATGCAAGTCTTTGATCACAATCAACTCTGTGGTGTCAGCGCGGTTAATTAATAATGCTCGCTCCAATATGGCAAGCACGCTGATCAATCTAGTTTCATGCTCACCCGATAATTTATCAAAAAGCGCCTGCTCTGTCATTGGCTTGCCTTGCGCCTGGCTTTGATAGATGGCTTGTAACACCGTCAGTTGAAGGTATAAATCAGTTTTATTTGAACGATCATATTCGGAGCGTTTGCTACTAAACACTGATAAACAGTGTGCCATTTCCGCCCCTAGCAAAATCACTATCCAGCTTATATAAACCCAGATAATAAAGATTGGAATCGTTGACAATGCACCATAAATATACCGATAGGTAGGAAACTGCGTTACATAAATTGCAAATCCCTTTTTGGCAATTTCAAACAATAACGATGCAAGAATACCCCCTGTGAATGCGTGTTTGAATGAAACATTACGATTGGGTATCGCGATATAAAGTAATGTAAAGGCAATGCTGGTTGCCAGAAACGGTCCTAAGATTAACAACCATTTATTAGTCTGGGCCATTACCGAAGATTCTACAAAAAAAGGTAACGAGACAATATAAGAAGTGAGTGCCACACTAATCCCGATAAAAAGTGGTCCAATTGTCAATACTGCCCAATAGACCAAAAACCCGTGTATCGGCTTGCGTTTTACTTTTACCTGCCAGATTTCATTTAACGCTCGATCGATAGTTCGCATCAACAATAGCGAGGTTATAACCAGAAACAATATACCGATACTACTTAACTGGGCAGCTTTTTCTGAAAATGTTAAAAAATAATCCTGTATCCCCTGTATGGACTCTGCTTTGGGTGTGAAGTGCTTAAAAACAAAATCCTGTATCTGGGTAATAATTTTTTTGAATACTGAAAACGATGCGAGTATTGCGATGCAAACCGTCATCAGCGGAATTATCGACAACAGGGTAGCAAAACTCAGGTTGGTTGCATGTGAAAGGCAGCGGTCGTTATTAAACCGATGAAAAACAAATCTCAGGAACTGGACACTTGTTATTAACCGTGAGTACATAGTCAGATTTAATAAATTCTAAAAATATATCTATAAAATAGAAAACCCATATGAGCATAACTCATATGGGCCTCACTAACGCTAAACTATGATCTGATTTAACTGCCTTTTAAAAACCGACCTTTATAGATAGATTTTTCAGCATTAAATTGCTGTACAGCAAGTTCTGCCTGATCTCTTGCGGTAATCGCAAGTTTCTTGGCTTTCTTTGAATCACCTTGCTTTTCAGCTTGTTTTGCTTTTTTTAACATTTTTTCAGTATCGCGCCATATCCATTTAACTTTTTTTGCTTTGGCAATAGATGCCTCAGCACCTTTTATGGCATCAGCACTGGTTCCTTTAAAAGCAGGTCCATCACCGGCCCGACGAAACTTAGTGCATCCAACTGTAAATGAAATAACGACAACTATTAGACACGCAATTTTAAGTGATCTGTGCATTTTCATTTATGATTACTCCAACCTTTTGCTGTTACTTAATTATTGTAGACTGAGCTTATAATTTTGCTTAGAATTTTGTTAATCCTGTTTGGAAACGTACCATTGAGCCACTATAATTGTCAAGTTAATAAGCTATATTAGAAATCTATAATATATAGCATTTTCAGTAATTTACCTGGTAATTAATCGAGATCTGCCTGGCTTTGATGGCATGTTGCTTAGCGCGAATGGCGTTACTGCGTGCACGGCTAAAATGCCCTTGCTCCAGCGCTGCTTTTGCACTTAGCAAATGCTTTTGCGCCTTGGAAAAACTGCTGGGTGATTTAGTCTGCGCCCCGACGGATACTGCCGCCTTAATGGCCTGGCGCGCATCACTCATCTCTTGTACTGGTGCTCCCGAACATCCTGCCAATAAGACTACAACTACGAAAATCATCATTCTGCTTACCATACTAATTGCTTGTCTCCCGATAAATGATTAAAAACGGAACAATTATTATACAATCAAAATACTATACTCTTATAGCAGTCAAGCAGCAACTAAGAATGATCAACTAACAACCAGCATAGCAAACCAAAGCATTAATATTAACTAATATACTCGCGCCACAATCAGTGCTTACTAATTTATCAGATAACCCTTTAATTTCTGAATTCAATTTCACTCATCCTTATCACTCAATGTTATAATAACGACTCACTAATTGACAAAAACAGCCTCAATGAAATCCATTACCATCTATCATAACCCGCGATGTAGCAAATCACGGCAAACATTAAAACTGATTGAAGACAAAGGATACAAACCTGAGGTCATAGAATACCTAAAAACACCCCCCGACCAGAAAACAATAAAGCAAATTATAGCGTTATTAGGCATTAGTCTGTCAGAGTTGGTACGCAACACTGAAACCGCATATAAAGAACTCTCGCTCGATCACGATAGTACTGCAGACGAAAAACTGATACAAATCATGATCGAAAATCCAATTTTAATACAGCGTCCAATTGTGATTGTCGATAACAAACACGCAGTCATAGGCCGGCCGCCGGAAAACATTAACGATATACTTTGACATTCTAATGACCAAAATTTTAGTCCTCTATTATTCCAGACACAGCGCCACCGCATTGATGGCACAACAAATTGCGCGGGGAATAGAAGAAAGCGGCGCTTACGAAGCCTGTATTCGTACGGTGCCGGAAGTGTCGACCGGACTCGAACAAAGCAAAAACCCGGTGCCTGATTCAGGGCCACCTTATGTCACACTGGATGATTTACAAGAATGTGCCGGTCTGGCGCTGGGAAGCCCAACCCGCTTTGGTAATATGGCAGCGGCATTAAAATATTTTCTCGATTCGACTTCCGGGCTCTGGCTGTCGGGTAAACTCTCTGGTAAACCAGCAACGGTCTTTACCTCGACCAGTAGTCTTCACGGCGGCCAGGAATCCACGCTACTGAGTATGATGTTACCGCTGCTTCACCACGGTATGTTAATAATGGGCTTACCCTATACGGAAGCCGACCTAGCGACTACCCACTCCGGCGGCACACCTTACGGTGCCAGTCATTTTGCAGGCATTGATAACAACCCGGAATTAAGCGATGAAGAAAAACGCTTATGTAAAGCCCAAGGGAAACGACTAGCAAAGTTCGCCAAACAACTAGAGTCAGATTAATCTACAATCAATTCGTAGCCCGGACTTCGCGCAGCGAACGCCGGGGAAAAAGAATAGGGTTTGAAATTCAATTAAAACAGGCGTATGGGCAAGATAGCCGGTAGCTGACTAAAACAGGGGAAAATACGATGTTCGTTCTCCCGGCGTTCGCTGCGCGAAGTCCGGGCTACTCGAAATAATAGCTAAAAATATTTTCCCAATAGCCACTATAACTTTAAAATGGTTTTAACAAACGGGATGGTTATTTTTCTGTGATCGCTGATCGCGGCTTCGGCCAATTGGTCAATGGTAACGCACAAGGTTTCAATCGCACGGTGGGAGCGGTTTAGTACAAATTTAGCAGTCTCGGCAGATAATTCGATTCCCCGGCTCTCACACCGCAATACTAATGCATCAATTTTATCTAAATCACTCAACTCTGCCAGTTTGTATTTTAACCCCCACTCAAGCCGCGTTTGTAAATCCGGCAAGGTAATCCCCAGCTCTTTGACATTGCACCCGGAAGTTATAATCAATACACCGTTACGTTCCTTGATTTCATTAAATAAAAAAAATAATGCTTTTTCCCAGGAATTTTTTCCCGCAATATTAGCGATATCATCGATGCAAACAAGGTCTAATAAGTCCTGTCCTTTGAGAAAGTTTTCGCCCAGATCCGAATAATGTTGCAAAGGGATATAGCTCGCGCTTTTACTATTTGCCGCCGCATCATGACACGCTGCCTGTAACAAATGGGTTTTGCCGGTACCCTTTTGCCCCCAGATATAAAAACACGAAAACTGCTCCGACAATAACGCCTGCTTAACGGAAATGTGAATCTGTTTATTAGGACCGGATATCAGGTTATCAAAGGTGGCATAACCATTTAATGAGACACCAAGTGGTAGCTGAATTAAGTTCATAAAATAAACGGTCAGGCATCTGACTTGCGATATAACTCGCTTTGAATATATTGACAATGCATGTGTTTTAACCAGACCACAATAATAGCCGAAAAAGTAACTCGCCAATCCCGGCCCGAACTAACCATTTTTGCGATTCCGTCATAAAACATCCTTTTTTCGTATCATTAGCGCCTTAATACCCATGTTGATATACCCGGCACCACTGATGATGGTCAAGCCAAGTACTATCCACATACCGCCATCCAAAAGCAGTTGTGGCAAACCATTAAAATTATAAGACTGCAATGTCAGACTCGATAAAATTAAAAATACCAGTACCAATTGCACAAAGGTATTGACTTTACTTATCCAGGTTGGTCTGGCGGACACTTTTTCAATCTTATAGTAGTAATAGACAACGCATCCCACGATTAACAAATCACGCCCGAGCACCAAGATCAATAACCAGGCGGGAACCAGGCCTATAATATAGAGTGTTAAAAAAACAGAATTGATTAACAATTTATCCGCGATAGGATCCAACCATCCACCAAGTTTTGACGTCCAGTTATAGCGCCGGGCAAGATATCCGTCCACCAGATCACTGATACTCGCAAACACAAAAAGCGCTAACGCAAGATTATATTTCTCCTGATACAGATAAACAACAACGGGATAAACGATAAGTATCCGTAAGATACTTATCGCGTTTGGAATATCAGATAGACTCACGGCTTATACCGGTAATACAGGGTATTGGCATCAACGCCCGCTTGTTGATCTCGATTTTCACCACCCTGCTTGTTTTCATCGTTATTACCGTTTCCAGTGTCACTCTTTACCTCATCACTGCTGTCCTCGCTGGCATTGGCGGTAGACAATACACTCCCCTGATCAATCTGTTGTTCCAGCTGTTCTTTTCCGCCCTGTGACTTGACGCTAAATAGGGCCTCTTTACCACTAAGCTTGACGATGTTCGCAGCGCTTACGATTTCAAGCTTGGATAGATACTTGGTGACATTGGCATAGTCCGCAAGAGAATTGATATTACTGACCGAAATCAATATATTTCCACCTGAACCTGTCGTGGTGGATGCCGTCGAACTGTGTGCAAAACTTTTTGCCAGCAAATTTGCATTGCCATCGATACCAGCGGCCAATACGACTGCTTTTTGCTTACCCGACGAAGTCCAGCTTTTACGTTGACCATTGCTTAGTAGGGTCCAATTAACTTTCCAGCCGCTGCTGCCACCATACCAACGCATAGAACCGACAAGAATCGAGTCACCCGGATAACGTTTCGATGCTTCCTTAATGCTTTCAAAAAAACCACCTGATACATCGCTAAATTTCACTTTTCCACTATCTTGCAAATCCATCAGCGGAAACAATAATGGCGTGCCGCGCCGAGTGGCATTGGTTTTTAATAGCGCTCGAAAACCTTCCTGATTGGTCGAATTTATAATAACGCGCTTGCCACCATCCTGTATGGCCAACCAGACCAAGGTAACCGGTCGAGACTCGTTCCAGATGGACAGCTTGGAATCCGCTAATAGCTTATTGACTGATGCACGATTATATCGTATTTCAATAACAGTTTTTTCTCCTTTTCGTTTATACAAGAACTGCCGTACATGACTTGAAGGTGTTTTTAAGGCCTCGTGGATTTTTACATAACCACTGATATTGGCCTTACCGGAAACCCGGGTAATCACTTCACTGAGCCCTTTACGAATCGCTTCACTTCGGGAACTGGCACCCTCATCGGTGACGTCAATTTCCACGCGATAAAGTCCGCTGACCCGCTCTTTCGCTGTCGCTGAAAATGAACTCACCAACATAAGCACTAGTATCCAATAAATCGACTTTGGCATTGTGGAATCCTCTTAATTCCTGGTGCGACTAATTTTTAGTCACTGTGAATTGATATTGAATCAATAAACCTTATATTAAAATACACGTTTATAACTCATTTGCTAATATAGCCATTTTGACAAAAATTGTAGCCTGCAATCAAGAAATTTAGTGATCAAACTTCAATACTCAGTATAATATCCGGGCATAATTCCTAAACTAGCTCAATCATTGGGGCGGAACCTAAATTTGTCAAAAGAATCTATCAATAACGACTCACTGAATTACCGTGATGCTGGCGTGGATATAGATGCTGGTAATGAGCTGATTCATAGAATCAAGCCACTAATCGCCAAAACCCGCCGCCCTGAATCACTTGGCTCGATTGGTGGTTTTGCCGCATTATTTGAAATTCCGCTCGATCGCTATCAGCACCCGGTACTGGTTTCTGCAACGGATGGCGTTGGCACCAAGCTCAAGCTCGCCATAGAGTCCGGAATCCACCACTCCATCGGCATAGACCTAGTCGCTATGTGCGTCAACGATCTTATTGTGCAAGGCGCTGAACCGCTGTTTTTCCTCGACTATTACGCAACCGCAAAATTGGATCTGAGCGTTGCCGAAGACGTGATCAGAGGCATTTGTGATGGCTGTGAACAGGCTGGTGCTGCACTGGTTGGTGGAGAAACCGCAGAAATGCCGGGGATGTATAGGCAGGGTGATTATGATCTCGCTGGCTTTTGTGTCGGGATTGTAGAAAAAGACAACATAGTGACCGGAGAACAGGTAAAACCTGGAGACCAGGTCATTGGCATTCATTCGTCGGGGCCCCATTCCAATGGCTATTCGTTAATCCGCAAAATTATCGAACGCAGCGAAGTTAATTTAAGCGATTTGTTTATCGATAAAAGTTTTGCCCAAACACTTTTAGAGCCCACCACCATCTATGTCAAACCAATTTTGAAGCTATTACAACAGGTCAAGGTATCCGCCATGGCCCATATCACTGGGGGTGGGCTTTTGGAGAACCTGCCACGGGTATTGCCCGATACAGCCGCCGTGACGATTGACTCAACAAGCTGGCAAAGACCCGAAATTTTTAACTGGCTACAAGATCAGGGTGCTATAGCCTCTGCAGAAATGCTTAGAACGTTTAACTGTGGTATTGGTTACGTTTTAATTCTCCAGGCGACAGACGTCGAAACCACGCTAAAACTGATTAACGCTGAAGGCCTGCATGCATCCGTTATTGGCGAGGTCACCTCCAGAACAAATGGCTCCGCAATCACTATCCGCTAATTTGTTATTTCACATGTCCAATGACCCCGCTAAAATTGTTGTCCTCATCTCCGGATCCGGTAGTAATTTACAAGCACTTATCGACACGATTGCAGCCGGCTCAATCGA
>QILK01000241.1 GCA_003233345.1 Gammaproteobacteria bacterium
CAGAAGATTTTTTCAGGACAGTTACAACCGCAGGTTGTTGGCCTGAAAAAAACTTGTGGCTGGCGGTAAAAAGAGGGGCGGACTAAAAAAGAATAATAAGCCAAAACCTAAATACAACAACCAATAACAAAAAAATTACAAATAAGTCTTTGATTAAACGTTATCATTACAGATAGTCGTTTGCATTTAGGAAATATGCAGGCTACGATTGGCCATTACTATTCTTTATCATTTAATATCAGGACTAGCGTATGGCAGATAAATCTGTTCCGTCAGATTCACCACCTTTACTTTCAGCGGCGGAAATTCAACTTTTTTATCAAATCATCGAGCAAAGCCATCACGCTGACAGCATCGACACAATCAATGCGATTATTAAAAACAATCTGCGTAAATTAATGCCGCATTCGATGGCCGCCTATGGCATCGGTGAATTACCATCGCGAAAAATAATTCATAGTGTCAATATGGATTTTCCTGAAAGCTATTTAAATGAAGTAATCAATCAACATAATTTACTTTCCAGCCCGGTTGCCAAGCAATGGGTCGAATCACTAAAACCGGTGATCGTTATTCGCGACACGATGCCGAAAACATACCCGGCCAGTTGGCAACAAAGCTTTATTACAAATAATATCAACCATATATTGGTCCATGGTCTACTTGATGTCACTGGAAAAACAACCAGTTATTTTAGTTTTGGCAATTTCGCTCAAGTCCCTGGTAACCGGGAAGCACATATTTGTGAATTATTGATTCCGCACTTGCATGTTGCTATCACCAATGTACTGGATTCTAAAAAAACACCAGAATCGGCGAATATTTTAAGTAAACGTGAGACTGAAATTATTAAATGGGTCTATGAAGGCAAAACCAATAACCAGATTGGAGATTTATTGAACATTAGTGCCTTTACAGTTAAAAATCATATCAAAAATATTCTTGATAAATTAAACGCTAGCAACCGTACCCACGCGGTGGCCAAGGCGATTCAGTATGGAATTATTGAAGCAATATAATTGTATCCTTATAAACAACAGGTACGGGTCTGCATTTATGCCTATACAGTCATACTTACAATCCAAAAAAATTAAATTTGCCACTAAATAAGTTTATTTTGTTATAAATTTAAACAATAAAATAATTAGCTTGAAATTTTGTGTGGTTTTCCTAGTATACAATAAACCCTTTAGCGATATTACAGTCGAAGGGTGAGTATTTTATATTTCGTTTTAAATTTTCGGAGGATTTTTCATGAGAAAAACAATGATAGCGCTAGGATTTTTACTTGCATCAAATTTTGCCTTGACTAGCGCCCAGGCTAGCGACAATCCATTTCATATTTCTGCTTCTGCTTCTGATAGTCAAATTGCCATGGGCAAAAAAGACGAAAAAAAGAAAGACGGTTCTTGTGGTGGTATGAAGGGTAAGAAAAAAGACGGCAGCTGTGGTGGTAACAAGAAGAAAGGTGGTGGCAGTTGTGGTGGTATGAAGGGTAAGAAAAAAGACGGCAGTTGTGGTGGTAAAAAATAGTTAAACTGCGATAGTAGCTGTAAAAAAGGTGGGCGGTTAACTGCCCGCCTTTTTATTTTCTGATTTTTTCATCGGTCATGATTATTGCCTGTATCGTTGCCAATAACTAAATAACCTTGGAAAATCCGCCGTGGTTTTTCGCGGATAGATATTTGTCAAATACCATGCACACTACCCTAGCCAACAAACGGCCTTTATTGGTAATACTGATATTCTCAGGTTTTAACTCAAGCAAACCATCATTACGCATTGGCTCTAACAGAGACAATTCCGCTTGAAAATAATGATCAAATTCAATTTCGTACTTTTCTTCAAATTTGGTTTTATCCACTGCAAAATGACAGATTAGTTGCATAATGACTTCACGCCGTATCTGATCGTCCGGTACCAGACAAAGCCCCTTGGTGATAGGCAATGACCCTTGTCGGACTAATTCAATATACGCCGCTATGTCATAGCAATTCTGTGTATAGCAGTCATCCATATACGAGATAGCGCTAACACCAAACGAAATCAAGTCACAATCTGCGTGAGTGGTATATCCTTGAAAATTCCGGTTTAATTTTCTCTGTCCCTGGGCTTTACTCAATGCATCTTGCGGCAACGCAAAATGGTCCATACCAATAAAAACATAACCGGCATCCGTTAACTGTTTAATCGTATTTTGATATATTTTCAACTTATCAGCTGGCAACGGTAGATCCTGCTGATTAATTCGCCGTTGCGGTTTAAAACGCTCAGGTAAATGTGCATAGTTAAAAACCGATACTCGATCTGGCGCCAGCTCAACAATACGTTCCATCGTTCTGGTAAAGGTATCAGGCGTCTGGAAGGGCAATCCATAGATTAAATCTACGCTGACAGATTGAAAACCAACCTCTTTGGCATCCTCAACCAATGAAAATATCATTGATTCATCCTGAATACGATTAACCGCTTTTTGGGTTTCAGGATTAAAATCCTGGACACCAAAACTGATACGATTAAACCCCATCGCCGACAACGCACGCAATCGCTCTCTGGTCACCGTGCGTGGATCAACTTCAATCGCATAATCCCGCGATTCCGATTTTGATAAATTGAAATTTCTGCGGATGACATCCATCAACTGCTTGATTTGCGCATCAGACAAAAAAGTGGGTGTGCCACCACCAAAATGCAATTGCATCACCCGCCGATCATTATCAAACAACCGACCCTTGGTATCGATTTCCTGTTGCAAGTAGTGTAAATACTCCGTCGCTTTTTCCTTGTTCTTGGTGATCACTTTATTGCAGGCGCAATAATAGCAAATGCTATTGCAGAACGGGATATGGATATATAAAGACAACTCTCTTGGCACCAGGTCTTTATTTGAAGAATCCACCGCAGACAAATAACGATTAATTAAAAATTCCGAGTGAAAATTCGCCGCCGTAGGATACGAAGTATACCTCGGGCCTTCAGTATTATACTTGTTTATTAGTATTTTATTAAATATAACGTTTCTCACAATTTCGCCCTATCAATAATATTCCAAGGATAATATTTTTTCCCGCTGCCGCGTATGATCCAGATCAATTTCAGGGAGTTTATTAGGAAAAACTGGCTTGCAAGTGTCTAATTTTCCGTGCTCACGTGTACGGAATACACACTAATCGCTACCGGATCCTGTACACAAGCGGAACGACATAAGGCACAGCCCACGCAAGTAGACTGGTTTATAACCGGTTTAAAATCTATAAATTGCAATGTGTTTTCTACTGGACAAGCGCCTTCGCAAGCACCACATTCTGGACCAGACCAAGCAATGCAACTGTTTTTATCGATCTCCACATTCGCCAGTTTAACAACAGGCTGATTGCTTTTATCGTCAAGCAGGGTCAATGCACCAGGGACACAAGCACTGACACAGGGCCAGCCCTTACATAAATGACAAGCGTTATCGACCAGGTCAAGCGCGGGGGTACCCGCTGCTTGTGGACCGTATTTTTCTGGCAATGGAAAAATAGCGTTATACTCACAGGCCTCGACACAAGCATTACATCGTGTGCACGACAAAAAAAACTCCAATTCATCAATCGCAAAGGGAGGCCGTATCCAACGCGAGGCTTTTGCGTTAATTTTGTTGTCAATTTCATTGATGACCGTCTCAGTCAACTTTTGCCTGGTTTTTCTAAAAAAATTTCGCCTGCTAATATCAATCGCCATGACAACTCCTGTCAATATTTGAAGCAAGATCTATGCGCGCACTTTATTGCTAGTACCGCATCGCCATCGGTTGCATTAACAACCATAAACTAAACCCTGACATAATAAAAACAAAACCCATGACCGGTATCAACACCCGGGACGATACGATCGATGAACCAGCACATAGACTGTTGATTCGCTTTCTGGCAATGCGCGCAGCCAATAAATAACCGAGTATGATAATCACCACCTGAAATGCGAAGATCCATTCTGGATTAATGATTGCATTGAGATGCCGCAAGTGAATCTCTTTCTGGCTCAGCGGCAGCGCGTCCAATCCCACTGGGTTAAGCAATACCTCTGTCAACCCCTGTGACTCCCGTAGTAGATGCGAAAGATTGTGTGCGACGTGGTATGCAAATGCAACAGGCAGTGCGATAAAAGACAGTTGTAACAGCCAGGGTTTAAATTGCTTGGGCTTGCCTGCTAACGACCAGGACAACCCGCATAGCATAGCAAATATTACCATGGGAATTACAATGCAAACCAGCATGATCATACTAAACGCCATCAAGTTCGCCGTCGTCTGCAACCCCCATGCCGACAAATGAAACGTTAATGCTTTTACCCACGGATCCCACGCCGGCATCATTGTGATTCCATGAAATAATGCCAATGACAGTAACATTAATAAGAAGAAACTTTCGCTAGACGAGATGCGTGCGAATACTGACTCATAACCTGGATGTTTGCTCGCCCACGCCACATTATCATGAGGACAACTGGCAATACAATTTGCGCAGGAGATACAGTAAGTATTATTTTTCAACGTTCCCATGACCAAGTGGGTCGGACAGGGGTCAATCTCGTCAGTCCCATGGTAGCATTCCAACGTAGTGCACTTTGCGCAAACATCACTATTAACTGGACGTATCGCGGCGATAGACAGTTGCGAATATAACCCTAACGTTCGCCCGACCGGACAAAAATATTGGCAGAATGCCTTGCGTTCAAAAACCACCATGGAAGCCGTTGCCAGCACCACCATGATTAGCGCCAAAACCGCCGTTGTATAGGGACTTAATGTGACTCCATATCCTAGCTCCAACCAGCTCAATCCGGCAAACAAAATAGCAGCGATGGTCACATTTCGAAGTCTGGGCGGCGTTTTTAATTCCAAAGAATAAGGCGCACGTTGACGCCGCCATAATTTTCTTTTCGCCAGGAAACTCGCCAGCGTATCCCACGGACAGACCGCACACCAAAATGAGCCAACAACAAAAACGGACATGACCACCAATGTCCACCACAGCGTCCAGGTGATAATGGTTGCTGCGTTTTTTTCTGGTATTTGAGTACCAAATAACCCGGCATAAATCAGCAACAGAAAAATACCGGCAACTATAACACGTGTTACCCCTAACACCGCTGGATTCCGCAGCAATCCTGATATTCGTGTACGCTGGGCCGCAAGTGGGTTTGCTAATTGACTGGCAGACGGCTGTAAACTCATCAGCGGTCTGGCATACCAGAGAAGCCCACCCAGAAGAATACTTATCCCGATATTGGCCAGATACAAAGGCATGCCCGGGTGTAACATCAAGCTGCCTGTCGATGCCTGTGCACTGATATTGATAAAAGTCGTTAGCATGGCTTCATCAACTGTTCCTAGGTTGGATTAATAGTCCAAGCAGATGAAAACGGCGGGCTAACTGGCTGGCTCAATATTTTCATCCCGGTTCCTTTGCGCTTTTAACCGCTTCATTTTTTTACTTAGCAACACATTAACAACTAACAGCATCACAAATATCAACAGGATCGTTATTCCAATGGGTCCAATCGGAAAAGGTGAGCCAATCCGCAGCGGAAAATCAATTGTGTAGGGTTCATTGTCGGCAGAAAATTTTGCGCTGATAATATAGTGGCCTGCGTTTTTAAATACAAACCCCTGTTTAAATATATTGTTTATCGATGGCTGCTTTCCAAGGGTTTCTTCATTGCGCGCAAACCACGCGTCATCGCGTATCGTAAAGGTCACTTCGCCATCAAAGGGCTTATCATCCTTGATACGCTTAACATAAAGATTAACCCGGCCCTGTACATTCGGTTTCGGGAACGCCGGAAAGACCATATAAGTAACAAAATACTTCCCGATCTGGGTTTCGATCTGCATACTCGGCGGCGTATTCGAATCTGCATTTAAACTATAAGACGGTCGTCCAAGGACATGATGGGCGGATACAAACTGCGTTAGTAATGTCAAAACCATTAACATCACTACCTGGGTAATACCTGGATTTTTTTTCAGCCATAAACACCGATTCATTCTGCTACCTTCCTACCTTCCTGCTTCTGTTTATGGATAAAGTCTTTACCCAAGTGACCAGGGCCCTGATTAAGCAGGTCCTTATAGGAAAAAGTAAACGTCAGCGCATCGGTCGGACAAACCTGTATACACGCACTACAGTTATTACAATCCAAGCCAAATCCATCCCTGAGCGGGTCAAGACCAAACTGACAAACAGCGTTGCACTTGGCACAATCATTACAGCGAACGACATTGCGCTGGATTCGCAATAACCTAAACTTTCCCAATAACGCGTATAACGCGCCACCCGGACACAGATAGCGGCAAAAACCTCGACGCGCAACCAGTAAGTCAAATATCAGTGTCAATAGAAAAAACACAATACCAACACCAAAGCCGCTCATGGCAATCGCATAATGCAACTCTCTGCCTAATATCACCGGCGGATAAATCGCACTAAAAATGGCTCCGCCCAGCACGATCGATAAAACCAACCCAAGACTCAATAGCAAATACTTGATACGACGATCCAATCGTCGGTCAGACACAGGTAAGCCCAGTTTTTTTAACCAGACACCTAAATTATCATTTAATTCATAAATCAATGTCGCGGGACATATCCAGCCACAAAAAAACCGGCCGGCGACTAAGGTGAGTAACAGCGGCAGCAACGCCATCAACCAAATCGGCCAATAAAATTTCTGCGTAGCGGCAAAGCTACTTAAAGCGGCCAGCGGATCGGCAAGCGCTACGCCAAATAGCCTGCCACTCCAGGTGGTTCCTTTTAACCCATCGAGATCGTTAACAGGGTCTTTTATAAACGGGCTGCTGATAAATTCTGCTACCCTATAAATTACTTTTTCATACGCCAACAAGTTATCATATTGATTTGCCGCTACATACGTTTGATATAAATAAAGAAACGGGATTAGCAAGAGCAGCGTAAACACGGTAGACAAGCTCACCCATCTTAAATAATTAAGCTTTTTCTGACTTTTTATGCCACCAATCACCATCATTAATATTCTCTATTTAACCAACCCATCGAAAATAGATTGATAATCATGTTTCCAGCGTTTGAAATAAAGTTGCAACCCGGCTTGCGGGTAAAACTCAGATAATTTTTCCGGGTTCATGCCGACCACCAGGGTCTGCTCGCCCTCGGCGAAGATTGATATTTTTAACGGCAAATAGGCAATAATATCCGGATAGTCGCGACTGATTTTTTCAATTTCATCTTGCTTGCCAAAAAATACAACCCGGTACTTATCGGTTTTATATTTAGCCTTGGTTAATCCAATATCGACACGTTGAATACGCGATATTTTGTAGCCGTGTTTGATAATCGCATTTTGCAAATCGGTCATGGTTTCTGGAAATGCTTGCTTGGATCGAACCATCATCAGATCCTGGGCAAAACCATTATTCATAAAAAAAACACCCATCAGCGCCAACAGCGGCAAATACTTAGTGATTTTTTGTCTCATAAAGTCGCCTCCTCTATAATCGCCATATAGGTGACACGCATCGCGCCACATATTTTGCTTAATTCAGCATTATTATAAAGTTGCGACAAGCGAGAAGAATTGACCGCATAGATAAACACACCGTCTTTGGTTTCCGCCACCGTCAAGCGACAAGGGAGAAACAAGCCCACTCTGGGATCAATAGCAAGGGCCGTATTGAGTTGATTAAAATTACAAAAATACAATATAACTTGTTTTTTATTTTCCTTGCCTTTTTCAACCAGGCCTTGATTTAGATACTGGGTGCGAATTAATTTATAATTGCTGGCGGCAACCGCCTTCTGCAAATTAGCAACCGTGGTTTTTAAATCGTATTCTGACCTGACCTTAATGACTGGACTCAGGTTTTTCGCTTTAGCATCATGTGAAAGTTTTTTTTCATTCGCCGCCGCTAGCTTTTCAAAACTTCTGATATAAGCGACGACATTGTCGATATCCTTCATTTTCAAACCTTTCTGCAAAAACGAAACCATCGGCGTACCCTTCCTGCCTTTTACCAATGTCTGCTTTATCATCGAATCGCTGGCGGATTTCAAAAAGCCGCTGTTGGCCAATGCCGGGGCAATAATCGGTAAATCGCGGGGGCGTGAAAAGGTAACACCGGTACCCTTTCCACCCTCGCCCTTGGCACCATGACAGGCAGCGCAATTTTTTTGATAAATTTTAGCACCTGCTTTGATATCACCTTTAATTGATTTAGATGAATAAGTTACGCGTATAGATTGTTTTGACGATTTAACAAAACGTCGCACGTATTTTATAATGGCATCGATCTGTGCGTCGCTCATGCGCTTAAATGCCGGCATTACCCGCCCTGGACGACCATTGCGAATAGTACTAAATAAATAGCTATCACTGATCGTCACCTGAAAACTTTCAAGCCCTAATGGTACGCCGACCCCGCCTTTGCCACCGTCACCGTGACAAGCGGCACAATTATGCTGGTATAAACTTTTACCATTGATCCCGGCACAGACACCGCCGGTAGAAATCAGCAATAAAACCACTGCCAATGTTTTTTTAGTAAAACTTATTCTATTCATAACTGGTCGTAAAATCTTGCCTTTCAGTTTAGGATGTTTGATGTGGAATGACTTTTATCGCTTGCGGCATCTGTATGCAACTACTCTCACAAATGCCACAACCAACACAAGCGCCGGTCACAAACGGTCGCTCCCAGAGTCCTGTTTTTAATGCCACATCCTGTAATGGACAAGCCCGGTAACAAACGCCACAAGTACTACCCTGAAACGACAGACATAGATTTTTATCTACGCGCGCCTTTCCCATTTTTACATTCTGGACAATAGCATTCTGTTCACGCTTGATTTTCTTGAGCGCACCCGTCGGGCAAATATCACCACACTTCATACATAAGATACAAGGTTTGGTTCTTGCAACTATATAAGGTGTATTAAGCTTTTTAGCATCGTCGTTGATACCGAAAAACGATATAGCACGATTCGGACAAACCATGGCACATTGCCCACAACCGATACAGGTTTTGATAAATTCCTTCTCCGGCAGCGCCCCTGGCGGACGCACCGCTCGAAAAGAGGTAAGGACACGGGCAGCACGGACCGCGCCGCTCGCCATAAAGGAAACCGCAGCACCAACAAAGTATTTGAGCAACTGCCGACGCTGCATATTAATCTCCTCTCACCGGTTCCTATATCTTTTCAACCCGACAGGCGAGTTTCTTAAAATCGACCTGACCGGATACAACATCCCAAACACGACTGGACACCGCATTGACTAACCATTTATTTTTCTTCGGGTCAGCACTATCGGCCACGGACAAATTCCAGGGACTAAATAGGTAACCGCGTGGTACAACATTACGTGTCGGTTTGATCAGACTTTTGCTCCCGACCTGCGCTTTGGCTTCATAAGATCCGCGCCGGGTACGCAATCTAACCTTTTCGCCATCTTTGATACCCAAAGCTTTGGCGTCTTCGGGATGCATCTCCACGTACATTTCCGGTACCAGGCGACGTGTCGTTGGACTTCGAACGGACTTGGCTGTATGAAAATGCTCATAAACCACTCCAAGCCCCAACCAATAAGGGTACTTACCCTCAGGCACCTTGTCCCAGCTTTTTTCCCGGTGTTCATCGTCGGGCAAATCCGGCGTCAGACCCATATCCCGCGCCTGTGTTAGCAGGGCGATATTATCGATGGTATATAAGTCCTCTACATCCCCAAACTCCATCAGTTTCTTGGTAATCTCTTTGCGTCTAGAGTAATCCTGCCGGCATAACTTCATGTGCACCTTGCCATCGGCGGTACGGAAATATCCGTAGGGTTTGTTTTCCCACACACCTTCCTGGGCCATAAAACGTCGACTCGCACCACCTTCCTTGGCAAGCGTATAAGTCGGTGCAGGCCATTGGATACCCCGTAATTTCCTTAATTGCTCATAAGGGCTTATCTTGTCCTTTTTCTCAACATCAAGAATACCCGTCAGATCAGTGTCGGTACCCTTGCTGGCCTTGACGATATCGCGAAATATATCTTCAGTTTTATAAAACCCTTTTTCATCTTTACCCCAGGGAAAGATTTTTTTGGCATTCAAACCGAGCAACGTCGCGATTTCCTTACCTTTGTCTATGACCATGTCCATATCCGGCAAGCAACCTTCTGGCGGTTCGGCGGCCTTATCGCAAATATTAATTCGACGTTCCGAACTGATATAAACCCCCTCAACTTCACCCCAGGTCGCTGCCGGAAAAATAACGTCAGCATACAAATTGTTTGGCGCATGACGATAAATTTCCTGAACCACATTAAATGTTTTATTGATTGCCGGTCTTATCAGATTATCCAGGTCAGGCAAATCGATATGGGTGGCATACACAAAAAACATCGCTTTAACATCACCTTTGAGCGCACGCTCCATCATACCGATGGCGTATCCCGGATTTTTTGCATTCATTGCTGTTACCAGATTTTTTTCCGGTACTCCCCAGGCTTCCGCCATTTTCTTTCGATGCTTGGCGTTTTTAAGCGGCTCGTTAAAAGGCAGTCGATCGGTTAATCCACCGGTAAACCTTTCACCCATCGCATTCGGTTGACCGGTCATCGAAAACGGTCCGCATCCCGGTTTGGCCAGATTACCGGTCATGGTCAAAAGGTTGATAATTGAAATAACATTATTCTGTCCATGAATATGCTGGTTATAGCCTATCCCCCACATGATGATGACACCACCACGGCCACCCTTACCGCGCGACAGCCGCTTGCGGGTAGCATGGGCAAACATCTTGGCAACATCGCGTATCATTTTAGGCGTCACTTCTTTATTGCCAACACGATCCTGAATTTGCTCTGGGCTGTAATCCTTAAGCACACCTTCCGTGTATTCTTTCCAGCCAGTGGCATGTTCTTTCAAAAATTTCCAGTCAACGACATCTTTGTGATCCTTTAAAATGACATGTGCTATGGCATTTAGAAAACTAATGTCACCATTGAGAATTGGCACATGAATATGGTTATCCGGGTTGATGTCCTCGTAACCCTTACTGGTACCGGTATAACGCGGATCAACGACAACCGTTGGAATATTGGCTTTCTTTTTATAATCCGCTGCGCGCCAGTATATGATGGGATGTGATTCTCTGGCATTATGACCAAAATGCATAATCATGTCAGTGAGTTCAATATCTTTGTAAGCCAATGGCGGGGTATCCGATCCTAGCGTGGCAAAATAACCGGTGACCGCCGACGTCATACACATACGGGCGTTCGCTTCAATGGTATTCGAACCAAGTACACCCTTCATAAACACATTCTCTAAATACTGGCCTTCCATCGTTAATTGACCCGAGCCATATAAAGCAATCGAGTTACCAGAATATTTTTTAGCTAAATAGGCAATCTTGTGGGCAACCATGTCTGATGCTTCGTGATAAGGAATCCGTATAAAATGCTCCTCGTCGAAAGAGCCTTTGGTTTTACTGGTATATTCCATATCACCGTGTTTGGGTTTTTTCCATTCCTCCCAAACGTCTTTTCTGACATAGGATTTTCCTTGCATGCGATCCTGATAAATTGGCTCTGCTGCCGTCAATCCCTTGATACACTGCAAACCAAAATTGGTCGGATGATCCTTGTCTGGTCGCATGGAGACAATTTTTCCATTTTCTACCTGGATGATAGTGCCGCAACCGACACCACAATAGGGACACTGAGCCAATGCGGTGCTGCGCTTTTTATCCGCTTTGGCTTTTGCCGGCTGTTTTTTATCTTCTTCGGCGTGCAACTCGGGATTAGAACTGATAAACAAACCTGCACCCGCCGCACTACCGGTTATAAATGCACTGCCCTTGAGGAAATTTCGTCTAGTTATCTTAAATCGTTTCATTAAATTACTCCTATTTTTTAGCTTCACCAGGCGCAGTACGCAGGTATGCAATAATATCGTCAATTTCCTTGTTGGTCAGATCAGCCAATGCAGCGGGGCCTTGAAACGATAACATGCGGGTAAAGGATCGACCTTCCTTTATCGTGACGCGAATAAAACCATCAGATACTTTACTAAGAAAGCCATTCGTACCCACCGCCGTACCCGTTCCACCCGCCACATAACCATTTCCACCGGGCCCATGGCAGGTAGAACAAATATCATTAAAAATTCCTTTGCCACGACGCGGATCACCGTGACTATTATCTTGCGCTAACACCTCCTCAATACGCGATGGAAGCGTTGCATGGTCACGTAAAAAAGCGACAATCGCTTCAATCTTTTTTTTGCCGAGATGTTTGAAAGGCGGCATTCCGGTACCGGGTCTGCCATCGTAAATGGTATCAAACAGAAAATTAACCGGCGCAATGGCAAGAAACTCTTTGTTAGTTAACGAAGGTGCTACACCGGGTTTACCAATTGCATCGGCCTGGTGGCAAAAACCACAATTTTGCTGATATAAAATCTCACCTTCAAATGCCAGATTAGGATCAATATAGGGAGGGTCATTTGCTGGCGTTGTTTTTTTTGATTCGGGTTGCTTTTCAATGGTCTTTTTTTTCACCACCTTCTGGCTTGGACTAGCTGACGAACTATTTTGTGAACTAGTGACTGTCGTAGACGTTTTAGTAGCTGCCGTAGACTTTTTATCCGCTGCGTTATCAGATTGAGAGCAGCCACTCACGAATAAGATAACAGATGCGACCAGGATTACTTTGCTCATGTTCCACAACCTCCTGTAATTTGGCAATGTAGATTTGTCATGAGACAGCATATTAGCGGCTAGGCTTTTGTCTCACCTTGATTCAGATCAAGTGAAATTAATACTTATATATACACCTCATTAACAATGACCTTGTTAACTTTGTGAGTATTAGTTACTGATGAGTACAGCCGTAAAAACAAAATTAAAATTTTAGGATTAAAATATAGGATGGATTTTTATAACAGTAAAATAGATTGGTTACAACATTTATTCTTCATACCCGATAACCAACAAGGCCCAGATTCAACTCACTTGGGAGCCTGTTCAAATTTAGTTCGCACGGGAGAAATTTTTAATGAAAACCCGGCTGTAAACAGCGAGGTGTTTACTCAGCAATTTCCAGAAGTCGCTGCATATCAAGCACCTTAATATTTTTCTTATCGACTTCGATAATCTGTTTATCCCTGAAATTTTTGAACTGTCGACTAACCGTCTCGATAGCCAGACCAAGGTAGTTTCCAACATCCTGGCGACTCATAAATAAAGTGATAATATTCTCCAATTCACCTCGTTTTTGCAACCGGTCATATAAATTGACAAGAAAACGAGCGATGCGTTGCTCCGCTGTTGTCGAACCCAGTAACATTAACACATGCTCTTCACGGCGAATTTCCCGGCTCATAATACGCGTCAGGTCTTTCAGTAACGGCGGTATTTGAATACTGATTTCACGTATTTTATCAAAAGGCAGATGGCAAACTTCTGTATCGGTAAGCGCAATGGCGTCACAAGCGTGTATTTCTTCGTCTATCGCATCCATTCCGATTATCTCACCACCCAAATGAAACCCGGTAACCTGCTCTTTACCATCAATGGTAATGCCACTGGTTTTTAATGAACCGCTCTTGATCGCATAAATACCCTTAAAACCATCACCCGTATTGTATAGATAATCACCTTGCTGCAACCGGATTCGTTGCTGAACAACCTCGTCCATCAAATTTAATTCAACGCCCTCCAGGGAGGTGGGTAAACATAACTCGCGTACATTACAGTTTTGACAAGCTTTTTTTACCTTTACCAAGCGGGAAACGGTCATAGTTATTCCTATTTGTCTTTGCGTTACTTAACCTATAGCTGCTGCCTGTATCTGCTATAAGCTATTGCATAATATACACAATTTTCATTACCCCTAAAAACATCATTGTTGAGTGTTTGAGTAAGATACGGTTATATTATATTAAAAAACGCTAATTAACAGCCAAAGTTTTGCAACTATTTAATAATAAATTGATCCAAAGCAAATACAACCAACGGTTCATATATATATCATTATAACTACTATGACTTTTAGCTATACCGAATGGATATTGAAATCACTAGCGATATTAACTAAATTTGAACTCTAATGGAAAATGACAATAAATTAATAGACCCGTTTGGACGCTCGGTGGATTATGTGCGCGTATCCGTCACCGATCGTTGTGATTTGCGCTGTGTGTATTGCATGCCTAAATCACACAAAGCATTCCAGACACCCAGTCATTGGCTCACCGTTGATGAGTTAACACGTGTAATCGGCGCATTTACGTCGCTCGGCACCCGGCGGGTACGGATTACCGGCGGCGAACCACTCACCCGACCCGAAATTCTCGATATCAGCAAACAGCTTTCATCGATTACTGCACTTGAAGATTTATCTTTATCAACCAATGCAGTGCAACTTCACAAATATGCCCAACCGTTGCGTGAAGCAGGTATTAGCCGAATTAACGTTTCACTGGACACACTAAGTTCATCACGCTTCAAAACCATTACCCAAGGCAAGCTGGACAAGGTTATCAACGGCTTGCTGGCAGCCAAAAAAGCCGGTTTTGATCCGATTAAAATTAATATGGTGGTCATGAAAGGCGTAAACGACGATGAAATATTTGATATGGTTAAATTCTGTATCGAAAATGGGTTTGCGTTACGTTTTATTGAAACTATGCCTATCGGTGTTAATGGCAGAGAAGCCAGTGAGCAGTACATCAACCTGCAGACGGTAAAGGAAAAACTGGCTCAACATTATAATTTGATACCTGACATTATGCCCGGTGGCGGCCCTGCCCGCTATGTACGTATAGACGGTACTGATGCAAAAATCGGTTTTATCACCCCTATCTCCCAACATTTCTGCGAAACCTGTAACCGGGTTCGGCTCACCGCCGATGGCACCTTGTATATGTGTCTGGGCCAGAATCACCAGTTCGCATTAAGACCACTATTACGATCCGGGATCTCCGACGAAGGTTTGCAAGAAGCCATCATTGAGGCCATCAAACTTAAACCGGAAAAACATGAATTTATCGAAAAACCCTCTCAAGTCGTACGCTTTATGTCCATGACCGGTGGCTAGACCCTAGCAACTATTTTCTTCTAAAAATTAACGCCAAAATTTTCATTTTCAAAATCATTTAGTGAAGTAATTTTTGATATTAGCGTTAACTCGGCCAAAGCGGTTTGTTGTACAGTTTCTCCTGAGATCACAGCCCCATCTAATTCAATAGCACGGGTAGCACAAGCATCCTGAATTAATGTCGTTAAAAACCCTCGCTCCATTGCCGCTCTCGCTGTAGTACTCACGCACATGTGAGTCATCATACCAACTATAACCAAATGCTCGATATTTAACGCCTTTAAGTAACTTTCTAATTCTGTCTGCCAAAAGGCATTTGGAAAATACTTAGTAAAACATTTCTCTGATTTATTTGGCTTCACAATATCATGTATTTTTTGTCCAACGCTGTCAGACAACATAAATCCCATTTCTGGTTTGCTATTTTCGTGTTGAATATGAACGATAGGAAGTTGTTTCTCTCGAAACAAATTAAGCAACTTACTCGCCTTCTCTGCCGCTAAATCCACACCATCCAATGTAAGTACCCCTCCCGAAAAGTAATCATTTTGAATATCAATTAAAATTAATGCCGTTTTTTTCATTATCATTTCTCCGTTGTGTTGAGCTAATAATAAAAAAATATAGGTAAAATAAAAATGGCGAAAAATGACTATTTATGGTTAAATATCGCCAATATGAAAGACAAACTTACCTTATACATCCTTCACTATCCAGACGCAATGCCGTCTGCGATCGCCGGAATTCAGGATATTTTCACGATTGCCAATCAACAAGCGGAGCAAACATTATTTTCAGTTCATCCTTTAACGCTAATAGTGCCAAAAACTAAAAAGGAACGACGAATAATATTTATCCCACCCTGTTTGGCCAACGAACTACCCTCTTTTTCCGATCCGGATACACTGTCAGCGTTAAACCGGTGGCACAGTACCGGAGCAATAATGGTTGCCGCTTGCGCAGGTGTTTTTTGGCTGGCAAATTCAGGATTGCTAGATGGAAAGAAAGCAACTACACATTGGAAACTGTGCCAGCGATTATCTGATAACTTTCCAAACATAAAGCAAGTAAATGGGAGAGAGATGGTGGTTGACCAAGGGGATGTTGTCACTGCCGCTGGTCTGTACGCCTTTCAAGATTTAACTTTACATATTATCGCAAGATTTTTAGGATATCAGTTAGCAAAAAAAGTATCTGATTATTGTCTGCTGGACATTAATGGCAGGCTTCAAGCTTATTATCAGCGATTCTATCCAGACTTTTCTCATGGCGATACGCTAATGGTCAAGGCGCAACAGTATTGCTCTACGTATCTGTCTTTAAATAGTAACATATCAGAAATCGCTAATCACTGTAATATAAGCGAACGTACATTGCTACGTCGCTTCAAAGAGGCGACTGGTTTTACACCTAAGCAATACATTATTCAATTGAAAGTTGAAAAAGCTAAACAATCTATGGAACAAGGAAAAATAAGTATTGAGAAAATTAGCGATGAACTGGGTTATTCTGATAGCAGCAACTTTGTAAAGCTTTTTAAAAAAACTTCCGGCATTACTCCTTCAGAATTCAAGGCAAAACA
>QILK01000171.1 GCA_003233345.1 Gammaproteobacteria bacterium
GATTCTTCCAGTAACTCAATTAATTTTTTAACCTTTCTGATATCCATACGCTTACCTGACGTGTTTATTTATGTTGTTTTTTTTAGTTTGTTTATTGCCGCTTGTAGAGCAAGTTCATAACCTATCGGGCCAAGACCACAGATAACACCACTGGCGATATCTGAAAAATAGGATTTTTTGCGGTATTCCTCACGCGCATATATATTACTAAGGTGAATTTCAATAAAGGGTAATTCGGTACCTAACAACGCGTCTCTTAATGCGACACTGGTATGTGTAAATGCCGCCGGGTTAAGCAGAATAAAATTGATACCCTTGCTGGCCGCTTGATGAATCTGTTCAATTAATTCGTGTTCAGCGTTAGACTGAAAGGCATTAAACTGAACATTGTTTTTCTGACAAAAAGCAGACAAGCGTTTATTGATGTTCTCCAGAGTATCGCTACCGTACAGTGCTGGTTCGCGAGTTCCTAACAGGTTTAGATTCGGACCATTGAGCAATAATATTGATGGCATGCTTAACCCGTTAAAATCCCAGATCTCACTAGTTTTATTGGCTATCTTTAGCTATCTTCGGCAATTTAGTTGCTAAAATACGCTATTATTTTATATCTCGCGATTCTGCACTATTTACTTGGGTATGTCCAGATAATTTAACGTTCAAAGACGTTCGCTGCAAATGCATGCTAATTTAGCTCAGAACTGTGAAATATGACTCAAAAAATGTAAGTATTGGCATATTTTATGATGAGAATTTTATGTCTTTGAATACTTTTAACAGCGCCCCTCTCTTTACCACCAGTCACAAGTTTTTTTCAGGCCAACAACCTGCGGTTGTAACTGTCCTGAAAAAATCTTGTGACGGGATATTCAAGGGGCGTTGTTTGATTGGATTAGGGTTACGCTGAATCATTTTCCCGGCGTTCGCTGCGCGAAGTCCGGGCTACTTGTGTTGTCGTTTGGTGGCTGCTTGGGTAATTTATTGTTCGGCGGTTTGCGTGCTTGATGTTGGACCGATTAGTTTTAAAATTGCGCGCTCCATTTCCTGCTTTTTGATTTCGCCGCGTTTGACGGCGACGATTTGTTGCTGGCGATTTATAAATATTGTATAGGGTAACTGGCCACGTATATTGCCGTATTGGCGGTTGATTTCCATTGCATCGAGTTGACCTACAAGAATAGTGTAGTTGACACCTATGTCATCGACAAACTGTTTGACCGACTCGGTTTCGTCGATCGCAACGCCAATAATTTCGACACCACTTTTTTTATATTTTTTATAGAGATCGATAAACGCGGGCATTTCTCTTTTGCATGGCGGGCACCAGGTTGCCCAGAAATTAATGATGACAATTTTGTTATTCCATTCTTTGATATGGCGGACTTTGCCTTTAAGGTCACGCATGGCAAATGCTGGGCGCTTGGGTTTTTGCCCGGTTAATATTTTTTGAATCAATGTTGTTGCCGCATGGTTGCGGATATTAACTTTATTGGTTGATGTGTCTTTTTTGGGGTTGCTGTCTTTAGCGGTGGTCTTGGCAGACTTATCTTGATCGCGATTGTCAATTCCGCTCCAGTAATACACAGTAACGCCGCCTATCATTGCCAAAACAGCAATAATATAGACAGTCACAGAAGTTTTATTCTTAGTTGATTTAGTCATCTGAAATCTCCCTAGTACGCTGCCCATTAATTTTTGTATGTTAATTCGTAGCCCGGACTTCGCGCAGCGAACGTCGGGAAAAACAATTGTTATCTTAAATTCAAGCTAAATCTTACAACCCACTGTCAGAGATATATCTGACACGTCTTACTTTGTTGTTGTCAGTATGTTCGTTCCCCGGCGTTCGCTGCGCGAAGTCCGGGCTACTTTAGTGTAGATTCTACTCGTTTTAAAAATTTTTCTGCTTTCATAAATCCATTGACCCGTTTTTTCCTAATTTCCTTGCCGTCTGTATTAAAAAATAGAATGGCTGGGGGTAGAAATATTTTTACCCTTTTAATCAGCGCTTTATCTTTCGCGTCATTTTTTGTTACATCCGCCTGTAACAGTATTGTATTTTTTAATGCGTTAAAAACTCTTGGCTTATTAAAAACATAATTATCAAACTGAATACAATAGGTACACCAGTCCGCATAAAAGTCGAGCATGACGCTAAAACCGGCCTCGTTAGCCCGTTTTAGTTCGCGTTCAAAATCGGCTTTGGTTTTTATGCGGATAAAAGTTAACAACCCCTTTTTAACCGTTTTTAGTCCTTCAATATGTGCGACTCGTTTGGGATTGTCTGACACACTACCTGATGCCACTGCTTTGGATTTAATCGGCTCGTGCATTTTTGTGCTAGTGACAGTTTCTGTGTCTGCTGAAAATTTGATATGATGCAGTGGATTTGTCCAGTCCTTGCCACCCGTCATTCCACCAAAAGCGACCAATACACCGTAGATAATAAAGGCAATGCCGACACCCTTCCAGAAAAATCTCCACCCGCCCGGATTTTCTCCGAGAGGTTCCAGTGCTCTCATAAACACCCCGGCAGAAACAAACCAGGTGGCCCATAACAGCATAATTGGAAGCGGGTAACTCTTACCAAATGCTCTTTCCACAAACACTAACGCGACGGCAAGAATCATTATGCCGCCTGAGGCTTTAACCGTTTGCATCCATGGACCCGGTTTTTTTAATAATTCGCCGCCACCGGCACCGACAACCAAGAGTGGCAGTCCTATTCCGTTACCCATCGCAAACATAGCAATGAAACCAACAAAAGCGCTCCCAGATTCGGCAATACCAGTAAATGCGGCGATTAGTCCTGGCGCTGCACAGGGACCTGCTATCAGTGAAGACAAGACTCCCATAAATGCGACACCAAGAACGGTACCGCCTTTTTGCTTGTTGCTAAGTGCGTTTAGTTTGGACTGGAGAGCACTTGGCATTTGTATCGTAAAGACACCAAACATAGCCAAGGCAAGCAGCACAAAAAAGATAGAGATAATAACCAAAGGCGTTGTTTGTTGAAAGAAAATGGTTATGCCCGTAGCATTACCGCCAAAGCCGATAAAAGCGCCGAGGATACCAAAGGTTATTGCCATGGACTCGACATAAACCAATGCCAGAAAAAAACCTTTTCCACGAGAAATGTTTTCGCCCTGACTGGTGATGATGCTGGTAACAATCGGTATTAGCGGATAAAGGCAGGCAGTGAAAGCCAGTACCAATCCAGCACCTATCATCACGATTATTAGTATAAAGATGTTACTATGAAATGCTTTTTCAATTTCTTCTTCTTCTGACAGTTCTGCTTCCGACTGCATATTTATTAACTTGCTTGCGGTATCACCAATTGCAATCGTTTTTGTTTCCGGTGGATAACATAAACCGGCGTCAGCACAACCCTGGAAGCGCATTTTTACTTTGGCATTCTGGCCTGTTTTTAATCCTTTAACGGGGACGGTAATGGCGACTTGTTTATAAAATACTTTAACATTGCCAAAGATTGGATCTTTTTTCATTTTCCCGGGGGGGATAATAGCTTCGCCTAGTGTTACTCCAGGCGGGGCATTAATAAGTTTAAACTTGAATTCCTTTTTATACATATAGTATCCCGGTGCGATTTTCCAGCTTATTTTCAATGATTTTAAATCGCGGTGGTCAACTTTATAGATAAACGCTTTTTCAACGGGTAAAAAACTCTGTTCTTCCTGCAGCCCAAGATTTAGTTCCGGCGTTGTGGCTTTCTTTAGTGCTGCGGCAGCATTCTTACTATCCTTTTCTGATGTTTTACTGGCATTTTTTTTAGCGGTAGTCGGTTCTTTTTTTATATTGGCAGTTTCAGTGGCGATAGCACCCACAGAGGCTAGCGACAGTTTGAAGGTCTTGGTGACCGGCGGATAACACAAGCCAATATCGGCGCAGCCTTGTGAACGTGTTTCCAATAATATTTCTGTTGCACCCTTGGCAACTTCCTTGATCGGGATTTCAATACTGACTTTATTGCGGAAGACTTTTACTTCACCAAATAGAGGGTCTTTTTTAATTTTTCCGGGCGGGACGATCGCATCACCCAGCGTGACGTTTGCCGATCTGCTAACAAATTTAAACTGCTTTCGATACATATAATATTTTTTTTCAATGACCCATTCGGCGACGATGGTTTTTTTATCTTTCAGTAAGATGGTTGGCTTAAATGCCTTGTCTACCGGCAAGGGTTGCTCATCGTTAGCGTTGGCACCGAGATCAATAGCGTGATTTAGTAGCGGGAAAAGTAATAAAATTAGAACACTGCTTCTGCTTAGTATATTCATTAAAAAAATGTCTCTTTATCGTCGATTTTATTTAGGTCGTATTCATCCGCCGTAGCGACTATTCTACATTCATTTTTGCGGGATTGAGTTGCTGATCCAGTCAAGATACGCCTGTGAGCCTTGTATAATAGAGACCGCGATTATCTCTGGAAGTTCATAAGGATGGGCGCTCTGAATATGGGTCTTTACCGCATTAAACATGTTTTTATGTGTTTTTATCAATAATAGCGTCTCGGGTTCTTCACATACCTTTCCCTGCCATTTATAAATCGAGGTCATATTGGTGATAATATTGATACAGGCAGCCAGAGAATTGCTAATTAAGCTATCGGCTAATTTTTTTGCCTGATCATTATCAGGACAGCTACAATGTATAATGATATAATTACTCATATTTCTGAATTATCTCTCAGAATTATCTATTTGGGTTATCTATCCGGTATTTATTAATGGGTTAGTTTACACTAGATTAGAATAGCAAAGGCGATTGAAATATAGTCTGTTAGTTATGCAAATATTATTAATTTTATTATTTCCATTTATCGATTTATATCTGCTTTTTGTCCTAAGCGATGTTGCTGGGCCCAATATAACTATTTTTTTAGTGGTATTTACCGGTGTCCTTGGATTTTTACTGGTTCGTCACCAAGGTAAAGTGGGCATTCGCATCGCCAGTCTGTCTCTAAAGGGTATTCCACCACAGCAGTCACTGTTGGATGGTCCAATGTTGGTCATTAGCGGAATATTGTTAATGGTGCCCGGGGCAATGTCAGATATTATGGGTTTGTTATTATTGTTTCCTGGCTTTAGAATAGCCTTATTCAAGTCGTTTTTAAAAAAACAAAACGTGCATTTTGCATCAATGGTACAGGAACAGGAGCGTCAACCTGATTCACCCACCAACCCCGCTGAAAAAGAAAAACCGGATTCACGCACTATTGATGGCGAATATAAACGTGAAGATTAATTTTAACCCTGCATAAAAAAGTTTTATTCGGCCCAGCGCTTGACTCTCAAAATTTCACCACTATTATTAGCACTCATTAGACTAGAGTGCTAAAAGTGTTCCCTCAGAAAATATTTTCCGAAATATTTCCCGGAATATTTTTAGATAATTAACTTGTTGAAATTATTAATGTATTTAATAGCTTCCCTATGAAGGAGAGAGTTGCAATGAATATTCGGCCATTACATGATCGTGTCATTATTAAACGCATGGAAGAAGAACGTACTTCTCCTGGCGGTATCGTTATTCCAGATAGCGCGACAGAGAAACCGGTTAAAGGCGAAGTTATCGCCGCAGGTCATGGAAAGATCCTGGAAAATGGTGATGTCCGTCCAATGGATGTCAAAGTTAAAGATAAAGTACTGTTTGCAAAATACTCAGGAACAGAAATAAAGGTAGATGGGGAAGAATATCTGGTCATGAGAGAAGAAGATATCGTCGCCATTATTGAATCGTAATCACGAATATGATTTTGGTGAACAGATCAGGTCAGATTAACTTATTTAGAGGTATGAATAAATGACAGCAAAAGAAGTGAAATTTGGTGATGAAGCGCGACAAAGAATGGTGACAGGCGTAAATATTCTGGCTAACGCGGTAAAAATCACACTGGGGCCTAAAGGTCGAAATGTTGTTTTAGACAAGAGTTTTGGCGCACCAACCGTTACCAAAGACGGTGTTAGCGTTGCCAAAGAAATTGAGCTAAAAGACAAGTTTGAAAACATGGGCGCACAAATGGTTAAGGAAGTTGCTTCACAAACTTCTGATGTTGCCGGCGACGGTACCACCACGGCGACTGTACTTGCTCAAGCCATTATGCGTGAAGGCTTGAAAGCGGTTGCTGCCGGTATGAATCCAATGGATTTGAAACGTGGCATTGACAAAGCAGTAACGGTTGCGGTTGAGAATCTTAAAAATTTATCCCAGCCTTGTACTGACAATAAGGCGATTGCTCAGGTAGGTACTATTTCTGCAAATTCTGATACCAACATCGGTGATATTATCGCTGAAGCGATGGATGCCGTTGGTAAAGAAGGTGTCATTACCGTTGAAGAAGGTTCGGGGTTGGAAAACGAGCTGGATAAAGTGGTTGGTATGCAGTTTGATCGTGGTTATTTATCGCCCTATTTTATTAATAACCAGGAAAACATGACAGCAGAACTGGAGCAGCCCCTTATTTTGCTTCACGATAAAAAAGTATCCAATGTTCGTGAATTAATTCCGGTACTCGAAGCAGTCGCTAAAGCGGGCAAACCATTATTAATTATAGCTGAAGACATTGAAGGTGAGGCACTGGCAACTTTGGTGGTTAACTCGATTCGTGGCATCGTTAAGGTCTGTGCTGTTAAAGCACCTGGATTTGGTGATCGACGTAAGGCAATGTTGCAGGATTTGGCCATCTTGTCCGGCGCGACTGTTATTTCTGAAGAAGTGGGTTTGTCACTGGAAAAAACTACTGTAGAAGAATTGGGTTCTGCCAAGAGCATCATCATTACCAAAGAAAACTGTACGGTGATTGATGGCGCTGGCCAAGATGCTGAGATCGAGGAGCGCGTCAAGCAAATTCGTGTGCAAATTGAAGAGTCCACGTCAGATTATGACAAGGAAAAACTTCAAGAACGTATTGCTAAACTGGCGGGTGGTGTTGCAGTGATTAAGGTGGGTGCGGCAACAGAAGTTGAAATGAAAGAGAAAAAAGCGCGTGTAGAAGATGCATTGCACTCAACTCGTGCCGCTGTCGAAGAAGGCGTGGTTGCCGGTGGTGGTGTTGCATTGGTACGGGTACTGGCGACTTTGGGTAATGTGAAGGCGGAAAATGCTGATCAGCAAGCCGGTATTCAAATTGCTTGTGAAGCCATGTCTGAACCATTAAGGCAAATCGTTGCTAACGCGGGTGATGAAGCATCGGTCGTATTAAACCAAGTGGCCCAAGGCGAAGGCAATTATGGGTACAATGCTGCGACGGGTGAATACGGTGATATGATTGAGATGGGTATTCTGGATCCCACTAAAGTAACGCGTACTGCTTTGCAACACGCAGCGTCTGTTGCCGGTCTTATGATTACCACAGAAGCCATGATCGCTGAATTGCCTGCTGATGATGATGCCAGTTCAGCAGCGCCTGATATGGGCGGTATGGGTGGAATGGGTGGAATGGGTGGTATGGGCGGCATGATGTAAGTGCTACCTATCCTGCTTGCCAAGGTAGATTGATCAAGGAAAAATACTTGGCCAATCAACCGTAAGCCTGGAAAAAGAAAAGCCCCGCTTCGCGGGGCTTTTTTATGAATGTTTACTGGATTATTTTTTAATTGACATACTGCCTGGGAATTCAAAGTTCGATGCCTGCTCATCGTCAGTATTATCGATCGTCAAGGTGGATTTATCGGCTATTTCAGAGGCCTCGCCGCGCGCCAGATTAATGGTGAGTCGCAGGTTATTCGCCGAGTCGGCGTTACGCAGTGCTTCGTCTTCGGTAATTCGGCCTTCTTCATATAAGCGATACAAAGCCATATCAAATGTACACATACCCAGATTTTCAGACTTTGCCATGACATCCTTGATTTCGCCGACTTCACCACGCTTGATCATTTCACAAATTAGCGGGGTGCCCAGCAATATCTCAAACGCCGCTGCCCGTTTGCCATCGACCGATGAGACCAGGCGTTGAGACGCAAACGCGCGTAAGTTTAAGGAGAGGTCGAGTAATAGCTGATTTCTTCGATCTTCCGGAAAAAAGTTGATGATGCGGTCAAGCGCCTGGTTGGCGTTATTAGCGTGCAATGTGGAGATGCACAGGTGACCTGTTTCCGCAAAGGATATAGCGTGTTCCATTGTTTCGCGGTCACGCACCTCACCAATTAAAATGACATCAGGTGCCTGTCTTAAGGTGTTTTTTAGCGCGTCGGCGTAACTATCGGTATCCAATCCGACTTCACGTTGGTTAATGATCGATTTTTTATGGTTATGCACAAATTCAATCGGGTCTTCGATGGTGATAATATGTCCGGCAGAATTGGTGTTTCTATAATCGATAAGACTTGCCAGAGAAGTCGATTTACCGGATCCGGTAGCGCCGACAAATAAAACCAGGCCACGTTTGGACATAATGATCTTGGTTAAAATTGGCGGTAGCCCAAGCGTCTCCATCGATGGAATATCTGTTTTGATATGGCGTATTACCATGGCAATCTGATTACGCTGTTGAAAAATATTAACACGAAAACGACCGATACCTGGCTCAGATAATGCGAGGTTCATTTCCGGTTTTGCTTCAAATTTTTTGATTTGCTCTTCGTCCATTATCGAATAGGCAATTTTTTTGACCATACCCGCAGGCAATGTGGCTTTTTCTAGTGGTTTCATACGGCCGTGGAACTTAGCGCTTGGTGGCGCACCGGTGGTCAGAAATATATCCGATGCTTCCTTCATGACCATGATTTTCAGATAATCTTTAAAGTTCATAGATATGCTCGCTGCTTGTCTTCTTGTCACTATTTCGGCCAATTAATAGGTGGCTTTATTTTTTCGCTACTTTTTTACCTTTATCTATACTTTACAAGTTTGATGCCAAATAATATAAACCTCTGATTTAGTGGGTGTCCGGTTTAAATCCCGGTTTAATATCCGGCTTATTAACAGGTCAGGCAATTTAACACATATTTTGTCGGTGATTATTCGAAAATATATTTATAATCAATGAATAACGGGTGAGACATAACAGGAAGCAAAATGACTATTGAGCATAAGGTACCAGTCGCTGTTAGTGAAAAAATTAGCTTATTGCCAGCGTCATTGCAGAAGCAAACCATGCTCAGGTTTGAGCAGCTATTGGCAACGGGGTTAGAACTGGATTTTATCGACAATAATATAGGCCAGCAGCTGGTAAAAGCAGTTACTTGTAGTGAATTTATAGCGCAATCGTTTATTAACCGGCCTGGGTTAATTGAAGATTTGCTGGCATCAGGCGATTTGCTGCGGATTAAGAACAGGCAGGATTATAGTCATGCGTTTGCGAAGTTGTCAGTGGATAACGTCATTGAATCCACGATGATGTCTGAATTACGGCAAATCCGCAGACGAGAAAGTATTCGTATTGCCTGGCGGGATATTAACAGCCTGTCGGCGACAGAGGATACATTGATGGAATTATCGCTGCTGGCAGAGGTGTGTATTGAAGTCGCCGCTCACTATGTCGAACAGGGTTTGCAAAAAATCAGCGGCGTTCCAGTGACAAAAGCCGGAGTGCCCCAGTCGCTGTTGATCGTGGCGATGGGGAAGCTAGGTGGCCATGAGCTCAATTTTTCATCGGATATTGATTTAATATTTGCCTACGCGGAAAGCGGAACATTTAAGACCGGCAAGAAAGGCGAATACTTACAATATTTTCAGCGATTTGGCCAGCAACTGATCCACCTGTTGAGCAGTCACACGGAAGATGGATTTGTATACCGCGTTGATATGCGCTTAAGACCCTATGGCGACAGTGGTTCGTTGGTGATGAGTCTGGCGGCGATCGAGGAATACTATCAATCGCAGGGCAGGGAATGGGAACGCTATGCCTTGATCAAAGCCAGAGTGGTTTTTGGCGATCATTCGACCGGTGACGAATTCAATAAGGTGATTCAACCCTTTGTTTACCGGCGTTATCTCGACTATGGGGCATTTGAATCATTGCGTGAGATGAAACGTATGATTAGTCTCCAGGTTAAAAACAAAGACCTAGAAAAAAATATTAAACTCGGTGCCGGTGGCATACGTGAAATTGAGTTTACCGGGCAGGCGTTCCAATTGGTGCGCGGTGGTACCAATCCGCAACTGCAAACTTGTCGACTAATTGATGTGCTTAATCATTTAGCCGATGCCGGTTGCTTGCAGCGCGCGACGGTGGCCATCTTGATTGAGTCCTACTATTTTTTGCGTCGGGTGGAAAATCTGTTGCAGGAAATGGACGAACAGCAGGTACATAGTTTACCAGACGATATTGGCAAACAGGCAAAGCTGGCATTTGCCATGGGCTATGAACACGGAGACCAGCTGGCAGCGGTTATCAAGCAAACCCGTGAGCAGATACATCAAATATTTTTACAGATCTTTACTGCCCCTGAGCCCAACGAAATCGCAGGGGCGACGTCTGAAAACGATCCTTTCTCAAGAATATGGACAGAGGCTGAAAACCGGGGGCTGGCGACCACGTTATTATCGAGTTACCCTTTTAAAGATCCAGCAGAAATATCCAGATTACTAAATATATTTCGACACAGTCGGCAATACCGAAGTCTAAGCGGGATTGCTCAACAGCGGGTGGATAAGTTGCTACCCATTGTCATCCGTATTTGCGCCGGTTCGGAATCTGCCGATGAAGTGTTTATCCGCGTGCTTGGTTTAATCGAAAAAATTACCACCCGGTCGGCGTATATCTCTCTATTAATTGAAAACCCGGACAGTTTGCAACAGTTAGTAAAATTGTTTGGCTTAAGTTCGTGGATCGCAGCGCAACTTGTCAGTACACCGGCATTACTCGACGAACTTCTCGATAGTCGCATGCTTTATTCGCCGTTAGGTTTAAAAGAACTGAAGCAGTCGCTGGCAATCCGCCTCAAGCATATTGACGAGCACGATCTAGAAACGCAAATGGAAGTACTGCGTAATTTCAAGCAATCGAATATTCTAAGGATTGCTGCCGTCGATATTTCCAATATCATGCCACTGCTGGAAGTCAGTGATAATTTGACCTATATTGCTGAAACAATATTAGACGCCGTGCTAAAAATGGCCTGGCAACATATGGTCGAGCGGCACGGTGTTCCTGAAACCGGGGTGACGGAAAAAAATAGCGATCATCAAGATGACATCTGTGGTTTTGCGATAGTCGCTTATGGGAAGATGGGCGGATTTGAGTTGGGTTATGGCTCTGACCTCGACCTAGTGTTTTTACACAGGTCAAACGTTGTTAACGGCAATACCAATGGGCCGCGTCCAATTGAAAATACCCTGTTTTATGCGCGTCTTGCCCAACGAATAATCCATATTCTGACCACACGCACTGCAACCGGAATATTATATGAAGTTGATACACGTCTGCGTCCAAACGGATTATCCGGGGTATTGGTAAGCGCTATCGAAGTCTTTAGCGACTATCAGCATCATGAGGCGTGGACCTGGGAGCACCAGGCGTTGATCCGTTCGCGTGTGGTCGCGGGAGATCCGGTAATCGCACAGCAATTTGATCATTGTCGTCAATCCGTCTTAGCGAAACCTCGGGATACTGATAAGCTCAAAGCCGAAGTCACCACGATGCGCGAGCAAATGCGTCATAAATTCGGCAGTAAGGACAAGCAGACATTTCTGATCAAACAGGACCGTGGCGGCCTGACCGATATAGAATTTATTGTGCAGTTTACAAGTCTAAACTATGCTCAACAATTTCCAGAAATTATTAAATACACGGATGTGTTTAGGCAGCTGAAGGCGCATAAGCATTTTGAATTACTGGCAGATGCTGATATTGAGGTATTGTTAACGTCTTTCCAGCGGTATCGATCGTGCCTACACCGGTTAACATTGCGTGAGTTATCACCCCAGGTACCGGCAAGCCAGTTTCGAATTCAGCAAAAATCTGTCGCAGAGGTATGGAATCGAGTTATGAAGAGGTAAAATGGTCATATATTGAAAGATTAATATCCATATAGAAACAAAATTATCAGTTAGCATTAGAGGTTAATGTGCATTATTTGCTAGAATCTGTACATAAAAAAACGGGTAAAATCAAAAAATTCAGGAGTTTGAATGATGTCTATGGCCGATCGTGACGGCGTAATCTGGTTTGATGGGAAATTTGTTCCGTGGCGCGATGCGCAGGTTCACGTACTGACCCATACGCTGCATTACGGCATGGGTGTGTTTGAGGGTGTTCGTGCCTATCATGCGGAAAAAGGCACGGCAATTTTTCGCCTGCAAGCGCATACGGATCGCTTGTTTGAGTCGGCGTTAATCATGGGGATGAAAATGCCGTATAGCCGCGATGAAATTAGTCAGGCCATTATCGATTCTATTGCTAAAAATAACCTGGACTCGGCCTATATCCGACCGATGTGTTTTTATGGGGCCGAAGGTATGGGCCTCAGAGCGGATAACCTGCAAACCCATGTTATCGTTGCCGCGTGGGAATGGGGTGCTTATTTAGGTTCGGAAGCCCTGGAAAAAGGCATACGCATCAAAACCTCTTCATTTTCACGACATCATGTTAATGTGACCATGTGCCGGGCAAAAACCAATGGTCATTATGTTAATTCGATGCTGGCCTTGCAGGATGCTTTAAATGACGGTTATGACGAAGCGTTATTACTGGATACCGAGGGTTATGTCATGGAAGGCAGTGGCGAGAATTTGTTTATTGTTCGCAAGGGAAAATTATATACGCCGGATCTGACCTCAGCACTGGATGGCATTACCCGCGATGCGATCATCACGCTGGCGAAGGATGCGGGGATTGAGACTATCGAAAAACGGATTACCCGCGACGAAGTTTATATCGCTGACGAAGCTTTTTTTACCGGGACTGCCGCTGAGGTTACCCCGATTCGCGAACTTGACAGACGCAAAATCGGCGGTGGTAAACGCGGCCCTGTGACCGAAAAATTACAAACACTCTTTTTTGATCAAGTTCATGGTCGGCGCAGTGAATATACGCAGTGGTTGAGTTATGTTTAAATAAACATTTGGGAGTAGATTGTGTCAAAATCAAATAGAGTTAAAATGCCACTGATGGAACCGAATGCTGTTAACAAGTACCAGGTAACAAAAGCGGATTTGCCCTTGCATTGTCCCATGCCAAACACCAGCTTATGGAATTCGCATCCGCGTGTGTTTCTGTCAGTCGAAGAAACGGGTAAGGCTCACTGTCCTTATTGTGGTGCGGAATATGTACTAATAAGCGAAAAGTCCTGAGCATTGCACGTAAGCAAACCGCGAATGGGTTGTGTCCGTAGCCTTAGCTACGGGGTATGATGAATAAATGAGTATTTATCATCATTCCCAACCTGGTGCAGGGTCGGATTCCGACCCGAAAAAGACCTGGACGGTTTGGCGTTACCTGGACGGCAAGCCTGGCCATGAAAATCAATCTGCCGGATTGCTCGATGCGCTTGGCGAACTGGTTCCTGTTAAAGTGATTGATCAGCCTGCGCTTAAAGCGATGCATGCAGTCTATGCTGCATTAGTAAAAAAATATCCTCAGCCTTGGGAAGCGCAACCTGATCTAGTGGTGGCAGCGGGGCATGCGACGCACTTGTCAGCCTTGGCAGCAGCCAGGGTATTTTCAGTTCCAAGCATTATCTTAATGAAACCAAGTTTACCAAGTCGCTGGTTCGATCTGTGTTTTGTTCCGGAACATGATCGGGTAATAAAGGCTGCGCATATCATAATGACTAAAGGTGTTTTGAATAAAATACGCTTTAGCGAAAAAAAAAATTCGTCAGCAGGCTTGTTCTTAATCGGTGGACCATCCAGGCATTATTGTTGGGATAACGCCACCGTCATTAAACAAGTCAGTGATATTATGAATAGTGATAATATAAAGGGTGATAATATAAATAAAGACAAGTTCTCCTGGACATTGACGACGTCGCGACGAACGCCAGAGGATTTTTTGGGTGAACTAAAAAAAACAGTTAATCAGAGACTGAATATTGTGCCGGTAGAACAGACGGACAGTGACTGGATGCGATCGCACCTTGCCGTCAGCAGCACTGTGTGGATTACTGAAGACAGTGTATCCATGGTATACGAAGCGTTAAGCGCGGGGTCGGCGTGCGGGTTACTATCACTACAAGCCAAACCGGCAAATAAAATTCAGGCAGGGTTAGCCCAGTTGCTTGACGAAAAATTGTTGTTATCTTTTGATCAGTGGAAGCAGGGCATGCCGATGCAAGCCACGCGTGAAAAATTCAACGAGGCAGAACGGTGTGCAAAACTGGTGTTTGAAAAATGGATAAAAAAAGCTTAACCGTGGTACAGATGCTACCGGCACTGGATGCCGGTGGTGTTGAACGTGGAACCCTCGAAACGGCAAAAAACCTGGTGGCCAAAGGTCATCGGTCTATCGTGATTTCTGCCGGTGGGCGGATGTTGCCGCAATTGCTCGATGAAGGCAGTGAGCATTATTGTTGGGATGTTGGCGCCAAGCGCCTTGGGGTGTTGTTGTGGATAGGCAAAGTCAGAGCGTTACTCGAGGAAATCAAGCCGGAGATATTACATCTACGTTCCAGACTGCCCGCATGGATCGGCTACCTCGCCTGGAAAAAAATGAATCCGCTAGCGCGCCCGCACCTTGTCACAACTGTACATGGTCCCTATACGGTTGGACGCTATAGCTCGGTAATGACTCGCGGCGAAAGGGTGATCGCGATATCGCATATGATAAAAAACTATATCGCTGAAAATTATCCAAAGGTAGCGCCAGCGGATATCCGCATTGTATTTCGAGGTGTAGACAGACAAAAATACTTTCACGGTTTTCGCCCGACGGACGCCTGGTTGCAGTGCTGGAAGCAGGATTTTCCAGAGCTCGAAAACAAGTTTTTGCTGACGTTGCCGGCGAGAATAACGCGCTGGAAAGGCCAGGAAGACTTTATTAAGGTTATAAAAAACCTGATTGACAGAAAGATAGAAGTACATGGTTTGATCGTCGGCGAGCCGCACAAACGCAAGCAAAAATTTTTACAAAATTTAAAAGATAAAATTACGGATCTTGGGCTTGAAAATCATATTACCTTTGTCGGACATCGCAGCGATCTAAAAGAAATAATGTCGATTTCAAAGGTTGTCTTGTCGCTGGCACTGGACCCTGAGGCCTTCGGGCGCACAACGATCGAAGCGTTGAGCCTTGGCATTCCGGTTGCTGGTTATAATCATGGTGGGGTCAAAGAGCAACTTGAAGCGGTGTGTCCGCAGGGAGCCGTTACCGTGGGTGATACCGATGCAATGGCAGCGTTATTGTATCAATGGACTCAGCAGACACCGCCTGTTAAAAATAAACATGAGTTTACTTTAGAAAATATGCTATCAAAGACACTGGCAGTATATGACGAGCTGGCAAATACTAAGTGAATGAGTAAGCAAAAAAACAAACTGTTAGCACTGCTCAGATCGCCCTTTGTATTAATTCACAAGTTATTCAAAAAAAGAAATGCCAACGGTAATATACTGGTCATACAGCCCTTTCCGGGTATCGGTGATGTCATTTGGTTCTTACCGCATATGCATGCGTTGGCAGATGCCAAAGGGCCGATAACATTAATGACAAAACCGCGTTCATTTGCCGATAAGCTATTGGCGACCGATCCGCGTATTAAAAATATTATATGGCTGGAGCGAAATCCGGGTAGACACGATGGTGTCGCCGGTTTTTTCCGATTGCTGGCCGACCTTCGTGGTCATGCATTTAGCGAAGCCTGGTTATTTCATAGCAGTAGTCGTTATGCGTGGGCGCTATATTTTTCCGGGATACCAGTGACTTATGGATTTGGAAAAAAGGCGCAAAAACGATTATTAACCCAGACCTGTTTTTTGTCAAAATCAGAACTAAAAAAACACTCGATAGAAAAGTCAAATAGACTCTTGGAATATGCTGGAATACCTTTTAAAAATCGCGAGCCGGATTTTTATATTGAGGATAAAGTTGTAGAGAATATTAAACGTCAGTATAAATTGGAAAATAAGCAACAACTCACCGTCGCATTTGCTATCGGCAGTTCCAATCCATTAAAACAGTGGGGAGCAAAAAATTTTGTTAGCCTGGCTGAGCAATTATCTGACAAAGGATTCAAAAAAATATTTCTAATTGGTGGGCCAGCAGAACAGACACTGGCGGATGACATGGCTTCGGGGTTCAGCAAACCCAATTGCGAGATGATAAAAATAATCAGCCTGCCATTTGACCAGGTAGGAGGACTAATAAAATGCATGCGTTTTTGCGTTGGTAATGATACCGGCATATTAAATATCGCCGCAGCCGTCAAGACACCGACGATTGGCCTATTTGCAGTCACCCAGCCACTGAGCAATTCGTCTTATATGATCCCGGTTATACCGAAAACAAACAAGAAAAAAAGTGATGCCAACATGAATGATATCTCAGTCCATCAGCTAATGGCCACAATTAAGAAGCATAAGCTATAATTAACAACTATCATCGTAGCCCGGACTTCGCGCAGCGAACGCCGGGTAAACGAACCTAGTATCCTAAGCTTCGAATAAAATATTTATCGTCACACAATTGCAAGGTTTCTATTGAATACAAAGTAGTTATTTTCCCCCAGCGTTCGCACAAGACACACCTAGAC
>QILK01000179.1 GCA_003233345.1 Gammaproteobacteria bacterium
AAAAAGGGATTAAAATCCATTATCTGGAAGATGTGGCTAAACAGATTGGTCTCCGCCATAAGATTTCTGGCTGGATTAAAGCCCGTTTTGCGACTAGCTATTACCGCTATAGTAGTGGCTGCGTTAGGGCCGATGATCCGGCTGTCGTGTTATTTACATCCGGTTCAGAAGGAAAGCCCAAGGGGGTTGTACTATCACACAAGAACCTGATGTCAAACAGAGAGCAGTTGGCGGCAAGAGTTGATTTTACTTCACAAGATATTGTGTTAAATGCCATGCCGATGTTTCATTCATTTGGATTGACAGCGGGTTCGCTGTTACCCGTGCTCTCCGGTATTAAAACATTTTTCTACCCGTCACCGTTACATTATCGGATTATTCCAGAACTGGCTTATGATATCAATGCGACGATCATGTTTGGTACCAACACATTTCTTGCCGGTTATGCACGCTACGCTCATCCCTATGACTTTTATAGTATACGTTATGTATTTTCAGGCGCAGAAAAACTGCATGAGGAAATTAAACGAACCTGGGCGGAAAAATTTGGTGTGCGAATTTTCGAAGGTTATGGTGCCACAGAAACCAGCCCGGTTTTGGCCGCTAATACGCCGATGGAGAATAAATCAGGGACGGTTGGCCAATTTCTTCCAGCGATAGAATCGCGGTTAATAAAAGTACCGGGGGTTGATGTCGGTGGTCAGCTACACGTAAAAGGACCGAATATAATGTTAGGTTATTACCTGCACGAGAAGCCTGGTGTGCTGGTGCGGCCTAGCTCAGAATGTGGTGAAGGTTGGTATGATACCGGCGATATTGTCGATATTGATGAAGATGGATACGTCAGCATCAAGGGCCGGGTAAAGCGTTTCGCAAAAATTGGCGGGGAAATGGTGTCGTTGGCGCTGGTTGAGGTGTTGGCGAAAAAAACCTGGCCGGAGTCAATGCATGCAGCGATTAGCATTCCTGACAAGCAAAAAGGTGAGATGATTATTTTGCTCACTGAGCAAACGGAAGCAGATCGATCTGATTTGCAAAAGATGGCAAAATCCATGTCCCTGGGCGAGATCAATATACCCAGGAAAGTGATGCATATTAAAGAGATTCCATTATTGGCCACCGGAAAAACTAACTACCCCGAAGTCACCAATATCGCCAGTTGCCAAAATTAACACAATACAAACGCCCGGAAAAAACCAGTCAGGCCAAGTAGCCCGGACTTCGCGCAGCGAACGCCGGGAAAACAAACATAGTATTATTTGTGTTTCTCATCAAATATTTTCTATCTATGGATGACCCGGCTATTGTTGAATTTAAGATGGCTATTGTTTTTCCCGGCGTTCGCTGCGCGAAGTCCGGGCTACTATCAGTTGCTATGAATATTTGTCTTTGGCTTCTTGGGCTGATGCGGCTTCTTCCGGGCTATAAGCCGCGCCGGACCAAAGCATTTCGTAGGCGATTTCTTCATTGCCATTCTCACATAATTCCAGAACCTTTAGAAATAATGGTTGGAAGGTATCACTGCGGTGAGACTCTTCATGGTCTTCAAAACTAGACCAAAAGGTAACAACCAGCGCTTCGCGATTCTTGAGTTCTGAATCCACCGCTTGGCCCACCGTGCTGCCTTCGTTAGAAATAGCGCCACTGTTTAAACAGACAAATCCGCCATAAAAACCAGTCGTTGAGTGATATGTTTTGACATTTTCACAAAGTAGTGCGACCCGTTCCTGGAGGTCATCTACAGTATATCCAGATTTCAGAATCACTCGATTGACGGTCACTACACCGTTATATGGGAAGTTGGGTATCAGGCCGGGCATATCTATTCTCCTATCAGTAGTCGATACTCATTTAATCATGACAAAGGTCAGACTATCATGTACCTTATCAGAATACGCTAATTTTATACAACGCCTGTTTATGATAAATTCCACTAAAAAAGCGATAAATGACCTCGGGTTGCCGGTAACGGATTGTCGTATTCGTGTTAGTCAGCGGGCTCGGTGCGCGCAGTTAAAGGTGATCGGGGAAGGCTACCTTGAGGCGGTATTGCCAAAGGGGTGGTGTAAAAGCATTGTTGTGCAAATGATTTATAAGCATAAGGAATGGTTAAGGTCGCAACTGAAACTGGAAACACAAAAACGTTTGAAAAATCCGATCCGCTTTCAATTATTACCGGATATTATTACCCTGGCGGCGATTAGCGAGACATGGCGCATAGACTATCAATATACCCATCTAAAAAATCGTATTGATGAAGATTCTGTTAATTCTGGCCGGCAACTGCTAGTGCATGGGTCTGAAAACAGTCACAGTCAACAATTGCTTCGTGACTGGTTGTCAAAAAAGGCCAAGTCACACTTATTACCGTGGTTTGAGTATGTCAGTGATATAACCGGATTAGCTTACCACCGGGTTTTTTTTCGCACGCAAAAAACCCGATGGGGTAGTTGCTCGCAGCAGGGTAATATTAGCTTGAATCGCTGCCTGCTTTTTCTGCAGCCGGAACTGGTAACCTATGTCATGGTTCATGAGTTATGTCACACACGATTTCCTAATCATTCAACCCAATTCTGGGATTTTGTACAACGTTTTATTGCTAATTATAAAGCAATCGATCAGCAGCTCGATGACGCAGGCGAAATACCGCCATTATGGGTTTTTAAGCCACCGGGGTAACATTGGATTTGCTTGATTATCGACAGGCGTTGCGTACCTGGATTAGTCCCCAGCCAAACGCGTTATCTTTTCCGCGCCTGCCCAGGTCCACTGAATTGCGTTGCAGATATCCCATTTTTGCCCGGTACCCGGATAGTCGTTTAAACTTTAACATGCCGACTGCGGCGGCAACATACGGTGCTGCATAGGAGGTACCGGATACAAATTTTCTGCCATTACCAGGTTTGGCGACGGAAATATTGACGCCCGGCGCGGCAAAGTCGATATAGCTTCCATGGTTAGCTCTGGAATAAATTTTAAAACGCTTGTCGACTGCTGTCACTGCTACGGTATTGTTATAGGCGGCTGGGTAGACGGGTGGCGCGCTTGGTCCATTGTTGCCAGCAGACGCAACTAAAATCAAACCTTTTGCCTGTGCGCGGTTAAGGGCTTGTTTAAAGGCGCTGTTTTGTGGTCCACCAAAACTCATATTAATCACATCTACCCGTTGAGAAACCAGCCAGTTTAGTCCATTGATCAGCCACGCAGTGGTGGTCTTGACTTGTCGTTTTTGATCACGTTTAAAAACGCCAGCGACATAGACGTTTGCTGAAGGCGCCAGGCCGGTGCGGTTGCTTAACCAGATTGATGCGATGCCTGTCGCATGGGTTTTCGGTGCCACCTCAAAGTTACCAGTGACAAAGTTTTTGCTAATGATACGTCCGCCACGGAATGCACTGTGGGTTTTTTCAATGCCGGTATCGAGCAGTCCAAATCGCAGACCGCGGCCACAATGCCGTGGTACCATTCCCCATTTAATCATCTGTTTTTGCCGGGTATCCCGGGGCGCTCTATCGCGCGGTGCCCTCGGACGTTTAATTCCCTGGTGTAAGCCATACAGGGAGTTGGCATCCACGGTTAGGCGCGGAAACCGCTTGCGTACTCTTTGTACCGCTTCGGGTACGGCCATTCCGCGAGGTACGATAAAGACAGTCATTGCCAGTCCCAAGCTACGGAAACTGCGTTGGGTGTGCAGGCGAAAGCCTAGCCGAGCCAATGCAATTCGGGTTCTTTTTGCTGATTTAAGGTTATTGCTCATCACCACGATTTGACCAGGAACATAGTCAAGGTCGGGGATGCCGCCAGCCCCTTGCGGGGGTGTACGTGCGATACGGGGGTCACCGCTACCGCCGCCGCTACTGCCACAAATACTGAAACCGGCATTGGTATTACTGGTAAACCGGTGTTTTTGATTCTGAATACCGACGCTAAAACTTTGCCCAGCGCTGATCTGTGAATTTTTTGGTACCACGGCGACAATACGGCTATTGGACCAGTATTTAACAGATAACTTAATGCGCTTTCGACCGCTGGTCGCTAATAGCGTTTGACCATGGTGTGTACCCAGGTTTTTACCTTGAATAATAACGGTGCCACCTAGTACGCAAGACTGGGGATAGACGCTGTTTATTTTCGCCAGACCAGGATTGCGAAGATGATGAGAATGCTGGCGAGCATTTTTTTTGCGCCGGTGCCTCGACCTTTTCTTTTTCCGTTTTTTTTGTTGGTATTTTTTGTCAGCCTTGGCCATTGCGCTGGACTGTCCGGCGGCTTTGGCGGCAACGTTAAACGGAACAAATCCTGACACGAATATTAGTAATATTCCTGTCAGGATTTGGCGGGTTATAACCTGTTCTAACTTAGGGTTTGTCGACATATTCAATCAGCTTGGTTTTTTGTTCTAATTGGCTGATTATACCACTTACAATTTTTTCCGACGATTTTTTATTGTTAATTTTGATACTAATAATATAGAAGTTATCGGCATCAGGACCTTCGGTGATACTGGCATTAACCGCATTCAAAACCGTGTTAATTTCGGTAATAGAAGCTTGTGGCTGAAATCGTAGTTTTAGCTGATTGTCTTTACCATAACCGGCAAGTTGCATTTTGCTTGCAGGATCAATTTTGGCAGTCGTTGGCGTAGTACTGGATTGATCTGGACCCACTTTTAAAATCATGATTGCCTGCACTGAAATAACCAGTACTGCCGCGACACTCAATCCCATTTGCCACCAGTTTGCAGCGACGGTGCGTTTTTTGTCTTTTTTGGCTTTTTTGATATCGTTCATAAAGCGCAATTTAGTCAGATCACCCGGACCTGCCAGTGCTTCGGTTGATTGAACCTGTTCGCGTATAACTTTTAAAAACGCAATTTCACTTTGGCAGTGCTCACACGATTGCACATGCGAATCAACGGATTGCTGCTCTGCCGCAGACAAGCTGCCATTGATATACCAAGGCAATAGTTCTTCAGGGTGCTGTTTGTCGTTGTTCACGTTATTATACCTTTTAAGTTGTCAATGTTACGGTGTTGTATGTTTGTCGTTGACAACCGGCTTTCGGTTCAGTTTCAGTTCAGTTTCAGTTCATATTTACTCAGATAATAGCTTTTTCAGGCATTTTTTTAGTGCGCTTTTTGCGTGGAACATACGCGTTTTGATTGTTCCCTCAGGACAATCAATCACTTGCGAGATTTCGCTATAACTGCAATCTTCAAAAAAGGCTAGATGCACCACTTGCTTGTGGTTATCCGACAGCTTGCCTACACACAATTTCACAAACTCAGCATTTTCAGACAGGATAATGGCATCAATAGCCGACTCAGAATCGTGATCAGCCATTTCGTCAGAGAGTTCATCGCCTTCATGGCGGCCAATCTTTCTGATCGAATCAATTATCTTAAAGTTAGTAATCCCCAGTAACCAGGTGCGAACTTTAGAACGGCCCTGGAATCGGCCGGCTGTTTTCCAGACTTCCATCATGACTACATTTAACACCTCAGCGGCGTCGCTGGGTTCGCGCATACGTTTGAGGGCAAAACTATAAACGACAGAATGAAACTTATCGTAGAATTTTGACATAGCCGCTTCGCTACCAGCCGCGATTTGGGAAAGTAATTTGCTGTCTTCGTCAGTCATAATGGGTTTGCATTATTGCTTTGTTGGCGTTTGACCAGGTATTATTTGCCAAGGAATTTTTCTCCAGGTTGGTCTCGCTAATCATGGGGTTGCATTTGTCTCTGTTTATTTGCGCTTTAGAAGATGGTAAATAAATCTCCTTCTGATTTTATCTTAATTTTTATCTTAAGTTTTATCTTAGTTTTTGATTTATAGAGAAATTGTAAGTTAATTTTAGCAAAAAAACCAAGGTTTTTTGGCACTAACTAATGTTGCTTGTTTAGAATATTTGAACTACCCGTAGAGGGTTTATAATGGAGGATGCGCTGGTGTTAGCCGCAGGGATAAAAAACAACTGTTAAAACAAGACCCTGTAAACAGAGTCTTGCTTACGCGGCTTTTTTCTTGTTATTTTTATTTTGCAATTTTTGTAATTCGTTTCGGGTGTAGAATAAGCTGTCAATGATGAATCCAGAAACGATGTTAATATCCAATCGTTCAGCGACATCCTCAGGTAGCCCGTTACAAATATGAATCGGCGCCAGGCGGCCATCGGCGTAGCGTGCCGGGTGGGTCAGGCCGGTTTGCATATCGTAAAATCCAGGTTGCACGTTCGCCGTTAGGGTTTTAGCGGGTGCTTCATTTAATTGTAGTGTGGTCATTTTCTTGATTCCTCTATGTTCTTACCCCTAATGTCGTAACAAACCCAGCAAGGGTTCAAAAGCAAACGGGTGATCTACTCAATTAAGTTTTCACACATAGTGTGTCCGTCGCGCAAAGACTGGGTGAATATTAAATAAAACAAATTTATGAGTAGCCCGGACTTCGCGTAGCGAACGCCGGGGAAAAGAAATAGGGTTCGAAATTCAATTAAAGCAGGCGTATGCGCAAGGTAGTCGGTAGCTGACTAAGACACGGAAGAATAGGGTGTTCGTTCTCCCGGCGTTCGCTACGCGAAGTCCGGGCTACTTGTTCTTTCTAATAGGTGAAAAGGGATCGTTGAGGGTGGACTAAATGGAAGTAAAAGATCTTGGCTATCAGCTCGATAATCGTTACTATTGTTATGAGTAACGCGCTGGATCATGACAAAAAGTCAGTGTATTTTATATCAGGATGATTTATTTAAATTGCCGATTAGCTTACGTAAGGTGAACGACATGAAAAAAATTAAATTCGTAAGGTTGCTAATGTTTCTGACTGGCATTGGTGCCAGTCTGCTAGTTGCCCATTCTGTATTGGCCGCACAAGCCGTCAGCGTTAAAAAATCCAGTTGTGTTAAAGGAAAGGCATGCCAATGTTCGCAGATAGGATATCAGGAGTTGGGTTTTCGCGATCGCTCCCTGGTACGCAAGGTCAAGGTGAAACTGGAGAACCCCGCAGTTCAAACCAGCGATAACGGGGCGGGTGACTGGTGTGTGCGAACCGGATCGGGTACCCGTTTTTACAAGGCCTGTAACGCCTGTAAAGGTAGTGCCTGTTGCGTTGGCACCACCAGTGGAGGCAGTAGCAGCTACCAATGTTACAACCAGGATTCAACACCAGAAAAGCCTGTTAAAGTCTCTGTATTTGGTTCCAGTGATGAAGACTGGGCGGATGCTAAGGAAGATGCTGAAGATAATAAACCGGACCGCGAGGATATTGAACCAGAAAGAGAAGAGAGGGGCGGCTTCGTCGGAAGACCGCAAGATTAGCCGTTTTTCCTTAAGGCAATTTGTACCGGAATAAATTGCCGTTTTAACTTTTGTCATTTCCCATTTATTAGATTTTGTCAAGCATTAGCCCGTAAATATATCGCTAAACATTTGATTTATAAAGCCGTTAAAACCATTACGGAGGTAATGTCCCGGTTATTGCAATGTAAACTGTGGACAGACGAAAAACGGATATCGGTTTAATCGCAACGATTGGTGAATAACATGGCAAATGCAAAAACGGGTCACTCCAGTTTACAAAAAGACATCGCTTTTCCTGTTGACGGGTTGGATGTCGATGAAGCGCTGGGAAAAATCCAGGAGTTTTATCAATCAGGTCGATTAAAGCAGGCGCAACGCATCTGCAAAGAGGTATTGCAAGTTGAACCTGATAGTCAGATTGCCTTGAGACAGTTGGGTATTATCGCCCATCGCATGGATGAATTTGAAAATGCCAAGCAGTGTTTTTTTGACTTGACCTGTATCGCGCCTAATGATGCGTCGGTTTATTATAATCTCGGAAATACCTGTGTCAGACTCAATGATCTGGACCTGGCATTTGCGGCGTTTGCCAAAACGGTCGAATTGGATCCGCAATATGCCTCGGCCTATAATAACATGGGTGTTATTTTGCAGATGAGAGGCGATATGGAAGATGCCATCGACTACTTCTATGATGCCAATGAGTTGAATCCAGAGCATACTTTGTCGCGCATGTACTTGGCAGAATCACTGGGGCGCTTGCATCGACTCGATGAATGCAATGAAGTTATCGATAACTCGCTGTCTATTAATACACTATCGCCAGAACAACGGGCAGAGCTGATGCAGCGCCAGGCAATCAACGCCTGGCTGGAAAGCGATTATGAAACCTGCGAAAAAACCTTGAATATGTGTTCGCATATACTGCCACACTTGCGAGAGTCGGAAGCGTTTCGCGATTTTATCGAATCGTTTACGTCTTTGTTCATGTTCAAAGTCAATCACAGCGATTGTTATGAGGGTAATGCTAATGCCTCGATTTATTATCTATCCGATAAATCTGCCTTGCCTGCGGCTAATATCGTTGTTGAAATGAATGACCTGGACTATAGAGTTAACGCTTTATATGTGGAAGACAGTGACATTTCGGCTTTGCTCGATAATGATAGTCGGCTGGTTCAAGCAGGTTTTAAGGCGGCGATTGATCAAATTCCAAATAAGTCACCTGTCTTTGTCGATTTTAACGAGCAATCCTGTCATTTTCAGGGAGCGCTCTTTAAAGCTTTTTGCAGCAAGCGCAGCAAAGGCAATAATTATCTTAAAAAGGTGTGCGAGGCCTATGTCAAACACCTGGATGTGATTGCTCGCGCGCGGCATTTAAAGTTGGTTTTTGTCGGTGCACCGGCGGCTAATATAAAGTTAAAGGGAATATCGCCCGATCGCCAGAAAAAATACATTGCTTTTCTTGAGCAATTTAATGTGTTACTTGCAGCGGCCGTCGTCGATCATAGTTATGCTTTTCTTGATGTCTACACACCGACGATTAGTAAAAGTGGATTTTCCAATAAACGTTACCATCTTAACGACTCTTTTCTTAAGCCCAGTATATTCAATGATATTATTGGGGATTATCTATTAACCAAAAAACTGAACTGATATCGCTAAAATTAGCCGTATTTAAAAAAGTGCCTCTATTTGCAACAAAATATCGATCCTAGTCTAAAATAAATCGTCATTAGTACTTCACTTTTTGTGAAATGTCCGTAGAATGGCGCGATTACCGCCATAGAGTGTGGCGGCGGCAGTGTGTTGTCTGTTCTTTGTGCCCTATACCCAGGATCTTTCTATATAATCTTGATCAGGTGCAAAACGGTATCTAAATATTCTAAGGAATTTTGTATGGTGACTATACGTTTATCTAGAGGCGGAGCCAAAAAACGCCCCTTTTATCATATCGTTGTAACGGATAGCCGTAATCGGCGTGATGGCCGTTATATTGAGCGTCTGGGTTTTTTTAACCCAATGGCCAAGGGTCAGGAAGAACGCTTGAGATTTGATAAAGAAAGAATTGATTACTGGGTATCAAAAGGTGCGCAGAAGTCAGACCGTGTTTCCCAACTGGTTAAGGTTAAGCCCGTCCTGACAGGTTAAATATCTGTTTAACGGTATCGCCTGATCGATTTGACCTGGATTTTGGCATTGTATGTCGACGCTGGAAAATGAAACTATTATTGTTGGTAAAGTTGTTGGGGTATATGGGGTCAAGGGTTGGATAAAAATCCGTTCCTATACCAATAAACGAGAAGATATTCTTAATTATAAATCGCTGATATTAAACCGGCGTGGACAGCAACAAGTGATCACGTTGCGGGACGGCAGGCAACAAGGTAAAGCCATTGTTGCCCATCTTAGTGGAATAGATGATCGAGACGCAGCCGCAGAATTTATCAATGCTGAATTGGCCATCCAGCGAGATCAGCTACCAAAGCTGGCTGCTGATGAATATTACTGGACAGATTTGATTGGTTTACAAGTAGTCACTGAAAATGGGCAGCATTTGGGACAGGTTATCGATTTGATGGAGACCGGTGCCAATGATGTCGTTGTTGTAAAAGGTAGCGAGGAGCATCTAATACCTTTTTTACAGCCTGATGTGATTAAAGTGATCGATTTGGAAAAGCAATGCATGACGATCGACTGGGATCCGGACTTTTAGTTTAAAGCCGTTAATGAAAATTGATGTCATTACGTTATTTCCGCCGCTGGTTGAGTCAGTATTAGCGTATGGCGTCGTCACCAGGGCGAAAGATCGCTCGTTGATACTGCAGACCTGGAATCCGCGTGAGTTTGCCAAGAACCGTTCTCAGACGGTCGATGACAAGTCATACGGTGGCGGACCTGGCATGGTAATGAAGTACCAGCCTTTATATGATTGTCTGCAAGCAATAAAAGCGCAGAATCAGGGACAGATTATATATCTGTCGCCACAAGGGCGATTATTGAACCAGAAAAAGATAATTGACTGGTCAACGCAGGATAGTTTGATTTTGCTTAGTGGTCGTTACGAAGGTATCGACGAGCGCTTAATCGAAAACTGTGTCGATGAAGAATGGTCACTGGGCGACTATGTGATCAGTGGTGGTGAACTGGCGGCAATGGTGGTCATCGATGCAATTGCACGTTTATTACCACAGGTATTGGGTAATGAAGATTCGGCTAGTCAGGATTCATTTATGAATGGATTACTGGACTATCCGCATTATACGCGTCCTGATGTAACCAATGGTGTCAAGGTGCCCTCAGTTTTACTGGAAGGTAATCACGCCAATATTGAGCGCTGGCGAATAAAACAGGCATTGGGTCGGACCTGGCTCAGACGGCCGGAATTATTGGATCAATTGGAATTGAGTAAAGCTGAACAGCAACTACTCGATGAGTTTATAGCAGAATTTAACAAGCAAGAATGTGACTGAGGTGAAACATGGCTAATATTATCGAAGAACTGGAAAAGGAACAAATGCAAGGCAAGGATATTCCTGCTTTTTCACCGGGTGACACAGTGATTGTTCAAGTCAAGGTTAAGGAAGGCAGCAGAGAGCGCTTACAGGCTTTCGAAGGTGTCGTTATCGCGAAAAAAAATCGCGGCCTGAATTCAGCATTTACGGTCAGAAAAATTTCTCATGGCGAAGGTGTTGAGCGTGTATTCCAGACTTATAGCCAGCAAATTGCCTCAATAACCGTAAAACGTTGTGGCGATGTTCGTCGTGCCAAATTATACTATTTGCGTGATCGCAGTGGTAAGTCAGCGAGAATCAAGGAAAAGTTGACTAAACGTAGCAAATAGCTTGCGCTTTTATGAGTGACTAATGGTTTGTGCCAATATTAATTCACCGGTTGGCGTACTCGGTTTGACTGCCGATTCAGAGAATTTACAGTCACTCCGGTTTATGCCAGCGGGTACCCGCCTGAAATCAAGTCGCGATCCGATTATCAACGATGTGATCGAGCAACTAAAGCACTACTTTAGTGATCCTTTAACCTTGTTTTCCATTAATCCAGTTAACTCAGGCACTCAATATCAGTCGAGTATCTGGGCTTTTTTAAGAACGATCCCTTCGGGTGTTTGCTTGACCTATGGCGATATCAGTAAAGCCGCTGGTGGCTCAGCCCAGTCGGTAGGCAATGCTTGTCGATGCAATCCCATGCCGATCATCACCCCTTGCCATCGCGTGATTTCAGCCAGTGGTTTAGGCGGATTTTCCGGACAGACCAGTGGACGCTACATGGAAATCAAAAGCTGGTTACTTGAGCACGAAAAGCAGTCCATATCCGAAAATTAAACCAACAGGTTTTAGCGTGCAGACCTTGAAAAAGGCACACAGTGACAGCATTTTGATTAAGCGAGTAACCCGGATTGAAGCCGAGCCAAACCCGGGTAAATGATTTATCTATATAAAAATTGATACAGGAGTCAGCAATCATGACTGTTAGCGCAGAACAGGAAACCTTTGAATTTCAGACAGAAGCCAAGCAGCTTCTAAAGCTGATGGTGCATTCGCTTTATTCAAATAAAGAAATATTTATGCGGGAACTTATTTCTAACGCCTCGGATGCCTGTGACAAGCTGCGGTTTGATGCGATTTCGGACGCGAAATTGACGCAAGGTGTTGCTGATTTGCAAATTAAAGTAGAGTTCGATGCTGAAAAAAAGACCTTGTCGATTATCGATAATGGTATCGGCATGTCCCGGGATGAAGTCATAGAAAATATCGGCACGATCGCTAAATCCGGTACCCGGGAATTTATCGATAAACTGACCGGTGATCAGAAAAAAGATTCACAGCTTATTGGTCAGTTTGGAGTCGGTTTTTATTCGGTATTTATCGTTGCTCATAAAGTGGAAATGCTCACCCGCAAGGCCGGACTTGAGTCTGACCAAGGCGTGCACTGGGTATCGGAGGGCGAAGGTTCTTATACACTGGAGAGTATCGATATACCCGAAACAGGTACGAAGGTCATATTGCACATACGTGACGAAGAAGCGGATTTGCTCGATCAGTTTCGGTTACAGAATATCATTAAAAAATACTCGGATCATATCAATCTACCTATAAAAATGTTGACTGAGGTGCAAGAGACCGAAAAAGACAAGGAAGATAATAAAGAAGAAGATAATAAAGAAGAAGATAATAAAACAGAAGATAAAAAAGAAGAAAAAAAATTCGAGTGGGAAACAGTGAACCAGGCTTCTGCATTATGGAGTCGGCCGAAAAAAGATATTAGCGAAGAAGAATATAATGAATTTTATAAAACAGTTTCAATGGATTATGAAGAACCGCTAGCAAAAGTTCATAGCCATGTCGAAGGCAACAATACCTATACCACGTTATTTTATATTCCCAAGCGCGCGCCATTCGATATGTATGATAGAGACAAGCGTCATGGGGTCAAGCTGTATGTAAATCGTGTCTATATTATGGATGATGCTGAGCATTTGATGCCTAATTACTTAAGGTTTGTTAGAGGGGTTGTTGATTCAGATAATTTACCCCTCAATGTCTCCCGTGAGATTTTACAATCAAATCCGATGATCGATCGCATTAGAAGTGCGTCGGTGAAAAAAATTCTCTCATTGCTTGAATCAATGGCCACTAACGACAAGGAAAAATATGCGACGTTTTGGGAAGCGTTTGGCAAAGTATTAAAAGAAGGGGCGGGGGAAGACTTTGCCAATAAAGATCAGATTGCTAAATTATTTAGATTTTCATCGACACATGAAATCAAGTCAACAGCCGATGTCAGTTTGGATGATTATATTTCACGGATGAAGCCGGAACAAAAACATATTTATTTTATCGCCGCAGACAGTTTTACCGCTGTTAAGAACAGCCCGCATCTTGAAGTTTTCAGAAAGAAAGAGATAGAAGTGCTGCTCATGTCTGAGCGTGTTGATGAGTGGATGATGTCACATATGAGCGAATATGCCGACAAAAAATTCAAATCAGTTGCCAAAGGAGATCTTGATCTGGGTGATTTATCTGACAAGGAAATGCAGGAAGAGGTTGAAAAAGCGGAAACAGAATTCAAAGATTTGACCGCTAAAATGAAAGATGCTTTAGGTGAACGCGTGAAAGAAGTCAGGGTAAGTCAACGATTAACCGATTCTCCTGCCTGTTTGATCGTTGAGGATGGCGATATGGCGATTAGCATGCAAAACCTGTTTAAACAGGCGGGTCACGAAATGCCAGCCATTCAACCGACGATGGAAATCAATCCCCAACATATTTTGGTTAAGCGGTTAAACAGTGATTTAGACGATGCGCAATTTAACGATTGGGCGCATATACTCTTTGACCAGTCGATACTGAGCGAAGGTGGGCAGTTGGAAGATCCGTCGGCTTTTGTTAGTCGTTTAAATACGATGTTAGCGGGTTTTGCACTGTCCCGGTAAGTTTCCTCGGGAAATTTGTGCTAATTTTGATTGTAATTAGTGATTTTCCCCCGGTATTATAGCTTGAGTAACCAAAAAATCGTACTAATATTGAATTATTGGAAGTTACATATAATTTTGGATACCAGAAATACCAAGGAAATCATCTACAATGAAGTCAAAGCCCTATCGAAGAATTTCGGATCTCACCGCTCAGTTTTCGACGGTGATCGGTGCCTCAGCTGTATTTCATGGCAAGCTCATGGGAGAAGGTAACTTTGTTATCTACGGCAGTATTAAAGGTGAAAGCGATGTGCGAGGGACCATTATTCTGCACGAATCTGGATATTGGGAAGGCAGCATTGTTGCTACTAATGTAGTCATTTCTGGTACGGTACACGGTGATATTGTTGCCAAGGAAAAACTGGAGCTAACGGATACGGCCAAGATAAAAGGTAATGTTGTCGGCGGTATTGTTGCGGTATCGGACAATGCAGCGTTTGATGGTGAAATTCATATTACCAAAAAACAGCATATTACCTTTTTTAACGAACGTCGAAACGGCTTGGACCCGGCGTTGGTTAAGAAATAGAATGTGGACAGTCAATTATTTATAAATTATAGGCACTGGTAATAAGTCACTATCAATGAATGATAATGGAACAAAAGACGAGAATCGATAAATGGTTGTGGGCAGCGCGATTTTATAAAACCCGCAGCGCGGCCGCCAAAGCCGTCACTGGCGGAAGGGCGCGAATAAATGCACAACGAGTAAAGCCCGCTCATTTGCTCCAAGTTAACGATCAAGTTCGCATCAGCAAAGGACTCTATGAGTTTATCATTGATGTTATCGCCATAAGTGACAAGCGTGGGCCGGCTAAACAGGCACAGTTACTCTACCAGGAAACATCGGCGAGCATAGAAAAACGTGAATCACTAAGTACGATTAACAGACAAATCCGAAAAGACCTCGAAGCCCCAAAGAAAAAGCCAACAAAAAGGCAGCGGCGCGACATCATCAAACTTCGAAAAAGCTAAAGTAGCCCGGACTTCGCGCAGCGAACGCCGGGGAAAAAGCAAACGAATTTAAATTCAATTAAAACAAGAATAGGTAATAAGTCAGTCGACAGCTAACTTAAGTGCGGAAGAAGATGATATTCGTTCCCCGGCGTTCGCTGCGCGAAGTCCGGGCTACAGTGGGCGGGTTATTGCCGGGTTTATTGGTGTTAAAAAAAAAGCCCGGGTAACCGGGCTTTTTAATGACGATAACGCAATTATTGTCGCAAACCCGGACCATTAACCGATATTCCAGTACTCATATACGCGTGGAAATATTCCAGTGCTGTATATTCGTCTGATTGAGGCTTGAATGGTTTTGCACGTACCTGCTTGTTACAGCCGGTATAACGTCTATGCAATGTACCCAGGCCTGATGTAGGTCCGCTCTTGCCTTTAGCAGCGGCTTTAGCAGCCCATTTCCGTCTCCAAGTTGGCCAATGACTTGTTTGACCCAGGACTGCACCCAGAAGATTACCACGAACCATCATGCCGGCATTACTAATATGGCAATCAGCGCATGCAAAGTTCAATTGCCCGCGTTTGGAATAGAAATGGCGTTTACCGCGTTCATAGATTGCCAGCGATCTGGGATCGTTCGAGATCTTTATATTAATTTTTTTACCTTTTGAAGTACTCGCCATATAGGCGGAAATTGCAGCAAGCTTTCCTTTTCCGAATTTTAATGGTTTATCACCATTTTTCTTTATACAATCGTTAATGGCTGCTTCCAGCGTAATAACTCTACCTTTATTTTTATCAAAATAAGGGAAGTTTTGACGAATACCAATACCTCTTCGCTTAAAACAACTGCCAATGGTTTTGCCACTTTTCATTTTCTTATTGAAAAGCTTCTTACCCATATCCAAAGCATCGGTAAAAGGCGGTGCGAAATCCATCCAGTCTTTCCAGGCTTCGCGACGATCTTTGTCCAGCGCGTAAATACCGTCCTTGTACTGGTCTAATTTGATTTTTGGGAATTTCTTTTTGAAATATGCTCTCATCGCATTTAAATCACTTTTTGGTGATGCAAAAGCCGCAAAAGACCCAATTGCAATACTCATTGCTGCAATTGCGATTATAATTTTCTTCATGGATTGGCTCCTCATAAGATACTGACCAGATGCAGTTATTTAATAGCAGTAGATAGAGAATCTTTTTTGCCCATTGAGTCATTCCAGCTGATATCAATTTTATCCCCTGAAGCACCACCTTTAAAAGTAAAGTGCAACAATGGATTTTTTGATACGGCAGGACC
>QILK01000107.1 GCA_003233345.1 Gammaproteobacteria bacterium
CTTGTTAAGCTGGCGTCTTTCATGATTTCATTTGCCAGTTCGATGACTTCGGTTTCGTCACTGGAACTCATAAAACGAATGCGATTGACCGACGCACTGAAAATAGGAATACTTCCAACCTTCTCCAGGCCCCGATATACTTTCTCCATGCAAGTCGCAAATGAAACCTGTGAAGCAACTAGATTATCCGTACTTATTAACATGGTTTTCCCGGCGTGTCTGATAATGGAATAGTTAATTTCAATTCTCCCTGCACTATTTGCTCCATATATTTCCTGTCGTGGCAGTTAATTATTGAAAACGTACGCTATTCTGAGCTTGCCAGGGAGTGACAAGGTGCACCTGCCGACGAAATAAAGCATGCAACATTCGATTAAAACCGTTACACTATGCCACCTTTTGAATCACTTTTGGATAATTGCCTCAGGACAATTATTTTTAAGGCAGACAGGGACATTCGGATATTCCAGCAACCCTCGGCATTCCGCATATTATCTACTTTTAGGCTATGTATATGACTACCAACACAGTAACTGCGTTTAGTGAACTGGCGCTGAAAGAATCCATCTTGCAAGTATTGAACGATGTGGGTTATGAAACCCCCTCGCCTATACAGGCAAAAACAATACCACTATTGCTGAATGGAAATGATGTATTAGGACAGGCGCAAACCGGTACTGGTAAAACCGCTGCTTTTGCCCTGCCGATTTTATCCGGGCTGGATTTAAACCAGAAAGAACCCCAAGTATTGGTATTGGCACCCACGCGTGAGTTAGCGATTCAAGTCGCGGAAGCTTTTCAAACATACGCAAAACATCTGCAAGGCTTTCATGTGCTACCGGTTTATGGTGGCCAGGAATATCGCGGACAAATCCGTGCGCTTAATCGTGGCGTCCATGTCATAGTAGGCACGCCTGGACGTGTCATGGACCATATGCGTAAAGGTACGTTAAAACTAAATAAGCTTAGCACCTTGGTACTTGATGAAGCCGATGAAATGTTACGTATGGGATTTATTGATGATGTCGAGTGGATTTTGGAAAAAACGCCGGCAGACCGACAAATAGCCCTGTTTTCTGCCACGATGCCTGCGCAAATACGCCGTATTGCCTCAAAGTATTTGAATAAACCGGTTGAGGTTATTATTAAAGTCAAAACGGCTACTGCGGAAACCATTCGACAACGTTTCTGGTCGGTCAGCGGGATGCATAAGCTCGATGCGCTAACACGCATTCTCGAAGCGGAACCGTTTGATGCTATGTTGATTTTCGTTCGCACCAAAACGGCGACGGTAGAGTTAACTGAAAAACTGGAGGCCAGAGGTTACGCTGCATCGCCGCTTAACGGTGATATACCGCAAAACATACGCGAACGTACCGTTGAAAACCTTAAAAACGGTAAACTGGATATAGTCGTTGCTACCGATGTCGCCGCGCGCGGTCTGGACGTACAACGCGTCAGCCACGTGATCAACTATGATATTCCTTATGACACCGAGGCCTATATTCATCGCATCGGCCGAACCGGACGTGCCGGCCGTCAGGGCGACGCGATTTTATTTGTGACCCCGCGTGAAAAACGCTTGCTCTATGCCATTGAAAAAGCGACCCGCAAAAAAATTGAAATAATGGATTTACCTTCCACTGAATTAATTAACGATAATCGCGTCGCCCGATTTAAACAGCGTATCACTGATACCCTGGCAACCGAAAACTCAGGTTTGTTCTATAAAATGGTCGAGCAATACCAGCGAGAACATGATATACCCGCGCTGGAAATTGCCGCCGCACTTGCTCAGCTGTTACAGGGCGATGCACCTTTTCTTCTACAGAACAAACCGCAACGTAAATCGAATAGAGACAAAAATAACAAGCAAACCCCACACGCTGACAACCCCGGTAATCAATCAGGTAATCGATCAGGTAATAGAAACGACCATCGCAAAGCGAAGCAGCAGATACACGGACATTCGTCAGAAAAGAACAGCGTATTGGAAAAGGGTATGGAGCGTTTCCGTATAGAGGTAGGTCGCAACCACAGTGTTAAGCCCGGCAATATTGTCGGTGCGATTGCCAATGAAGCCGGCCTTGATAGTCAGTATATTGGCCATATCAACATTCAGGATGACTACAGCCTAATTGATTTACCCGAGGATATGCCAAAAGATATCTTTAATGAACTAAAACATGTTTGGGTATCGGGTCAGCAATTAAAAATTACACACCTGGCTAAAGAAAAAAGGAAAAAAAGTTCGGGTAATCAATCCAAAGATAAAGATAAGAACAAGATCAAAGGCAAAGCCAGTAAAACCAGTAAGAAAAATACTAAAAAGAAAAGCAGCAAAAAAAAGAGAAAAGAAAAGAAAACCAGCGCATAAATATTGCTAGCTTTTTAAAACAGACTGTCGTTTAACGTCCAGATGCTGATTTTGCATTCTGGCGCCTGAGCCTCCACGACGTTCCATAACAATTTCACTAATGACACAAAGGGCTATTTCTTCAGGTAATTTTGCGCCCAAATCAATGCCGGCAGGTGCTTTTACTCTTTGTAATTCATGTTCGTCAAAGCCTTGATCACGCAAGTATTCCATGACCAGGCGCGCGCGCTTGCGGCTGGAAATCAAAGCAATATAATCAACCTCAGATGCCAATACCCGTTTTAGCGACTCATGATCACTTTTGGATTGAGTCGCTATCACCACATAATCGCCCATAGCCGGTGTTAGCTGACTAAGATCCATATCATTGGTGATTAACCGTGAAGCAGTCACAAAATTATCCCGATTCACTTCCGGATCACTAACCACAACTTCCAGACCAACCAGGCTGCCGATCTGGCACAGACATTCGGCGACCCGCCCATGGCCCAGTATCCACAATTCAGGTTTAGGTAACACTGGCTCAATATACACTCTAATACTACCCCCACAAGGCATACCTTCACTCAAAGTATCACCGTCCATATCAATATCGATAACGGAAGCTCTGGAAAATATAATACTTTCCAATGCCGCATGACAAGTTATCGACTCAGCGCAACCACCACCCACCCAGCCTGCTACAAGAGTACCATGCTCATCTATCACGGCTTTAGCACCGATCCTTGCTGACACCGAACCGATTGTTTCTACTACCGTCGCCAACGCATAGGGTTGTTTTGTGTTACGCATTGCCAACATTACATCAAGAATTTCTTTGGCCATTAGCTTGTCTAAACCTTTATATTTTCCGACAGAGTGAATGACTTGCCTGGTCTTCCATTTATTTTCTCGATATCCTTCGGCGTGTCGATATCAACCACAACATGGTCGTTAGCAAATTCCACCACCGAAACAAGATCCGGGTTATTAGCAATCAATCGTTTACAACCGAGGTTTGCCTGGCCACTGAGTATGGCGTCACGATGTTGATAATCAAGAATAATGGGGTTACCACGTTGACCGTTAAAAGTCGGTAACAAAATTGATCCTTTGCGTCTCTGGTAAAAACTGTCAATTAGGAAGTTGATATCGTCGCTATTGAGCAAAGGTAAATCGCACAAGCAAATCATAACCCCATCATAATTTTCTGTGAGCGCCTTTAGACCACAATGAACCGAGCTCATTTGTCCTTGCTGATAATCTAGATTAATCACTCGTTTCTGTGCCGGATCAGCCATCAATGCAGCAGCCTGGTCGGCACGATAACCAAGTACCACGACAAGCTCTTGCAAAGATGAGTTTTTAAGTTGCGTGAGCATATACTTTATCAAGGATATTCCGTTTACCGCTAACGCCAGCTTATTAAGTTTGCCCATGCGCCTGGACTCTCCAGCAGCGAGCAATATACCGCTCACACCATGTTTTTTAGAGCGTTGACGCAAGATACTTCCCTGGGTTAGTGGCAAACTTGTTTTGGCAACCCTGACAGCAAAAATAGTATGACTGTCCTTCAAATTCAAACCTGGATTCGCTGCGGGCAGTATCAACACGCATACCACAGACCGGATCAAGCTGCTCTTTAATCGTGGAAATTTCTGTAGCCGCTGTTTTTTCACTGCAACAACTGGAAACGGAATGTTTATCTACAGAATTGGCTGGCAATGATTTTTCAGACACTAACGCCGCGCGTCGTTTACGATAGGTTTTTACCACGGCGGCTAAAACTGACAAAGCGATTTCTTCCGGTGTGACCGCGCCTAACGCCACACCCGCCGGTGCAATCACTGCCTCAATTCGTTTTTTATCCCCACCTTTATCTTTTAAAGATTGTAACAGTTTCGCCGACTTGCGCTGACTACCAATAAACGTAATATAGTCAGCCTCACTGCCCAGCGCCATTTCCAAGCTACTTTTATCAGATTGACCTTGTGTCGCGACAACAATAAACGTTGAACTGCAAACGCTACTCTTCGCCAATTCAACATCTTCAATTATCTGAGTGGCATCAGGAAACTGTTTTCGATCGACACTCGGGGAAAAAACACTCACTGTAAAACCGACACGACTTGCCAATGCACATAATGTCTGGGCTACCGGTGCGACACCCATAATTAGTATTTTTGGCCGCTCGATAATCGGGTCTATAAATATATCCAATGTGCCTCCGCTAAGACAACTGCTGGCAAAACCGGTAATGCCTTCCTCGATAACAGACTCGCTTTCTGGACTGATTCGAATCAAACGCGGCTCGCCATCAATGATCGCCTGTTTAGCAGTCTCGATCACGGCGGGTTGAGCACAACCACCACCGATCCACCCCTGAATTAATCCATCGGCCTCAACGATAGCCTTTGCCCCTGTTTTTGCTGACGTCGGCGACTCACAACGCACCACAGTGACTAATGAAAATGGAATATTCGCAGCCCTTAAACGCGCCGCTGCAGCCAGAATTTTATCGCTATCCACAACACTCCCTCAAACCACTAATTTTTCATTAGTCCGTAGCCCGGACTTCGCACAGCGAACGCCAGGAGAACCAACATCCAATTATTCCCTATCTTAGTCAGCTACCGACGACCTTGCACAGTCGCCTGTTTTAATTGAATTTCGAACCCTATTTTTTTCCCGGCGTTCGCTACGCGAAATCCGGGCTACGCGTTTTTGATCGTGCTATTTTTTTGATCTGCTGGTAAAAATATTTTTGATAAAGCCGGTAAGCACCGCCCAAATCAATGCCAAACCATTCAGGGATTGCGAATTTTGTTGACGCTTTATCTGCACCGGTTTCGCCTTAGTCTCGCTATCCAGCGCCAGCACTTGACTGATAAACTGTTGCGAGAACTGTTTTAATATTTGCTCCGACACTTGTGTCAGCATACGCCCGCCAAAGCTGGCCAGTTTGCCGGTCACCGTGACTTCGGCTCTGGCAATCAGCGCAGAGTGATTATGATTATTTGCACACACCTGAGCTACTAGATCCATCTTCGCACTAGAGGTGCCTTTATTATCCACACCTTTACCCAGCAAATGCAATTCTTTGTCTTTAGCGTTAATATCGGCGATATTAAAATCGCCGTTAAAGGCCATCTTGATGGGTCCAAGTTTGACTTTTACAATGCCTTTATAGTGCGTACTGTCTATTTTCTCAGTAATTTCAGCACCGGGCATACACTCGGCGACCGCTTTTATATCTTGCAAAAAAGCCCAGGAATTTTCGACCGGCGCGTCTATAGCGTATTTTTTTTCCAGTGTTATTTTCATTTTCCAGTACCCATATTTTTGTAACCCATCATTAATGTAAAAGCTACTAGGTTCGCTTATCAAGTCCTTGCGCATGAATGGTTTTCCATACGCGAAATGCACTATGCGGCATATTGATATGCTTTATGTCCAGGTGCGAGAACGCATCGTTGACGGCGTTGGAAAAACAAGGGATACCCCCAACATGAGGTGACTCAGCAACACCCTTTGCACCCAGCGGATGATGGGGTGAAGGCGTCACCGTATAATCGGTCTCCCAAACCGGGGTCTCGACAAAAGTAGGCAGAAAATAATCCATCAGACTGTTGCCGTGAATACTACCCGACTCATCAAATACCAATTGCTGCTCCATAGCGACTGCAAATGCCTCGGTCAAACCGCCGTGAATTTGCCCTTCAATGATCATTGGATTAATACGGGTACCGCAATCGTCCAGTGCATAAAAACGACGGACTTTGGTTTCACCGGTATATTTATCGATATCCACCACACATAAATAAGCGCCAAATGGAAAGGTAAAATTAGGTGGATCATAATAATTCACAGACTCCAGTCCCATTTCCAAACCGTCGGGCACATTGTTATAAGCAGCCCAGGCAATATCTTTCATGGTTTTAACCTGATCAGGTGCGCCTTCAACACGAAAGCGGTCAATATCCCATTCCAAATCTTGCTCACTAACGTCTAAAAGATGTGCTGCGATTTTTCGCGCCTTGTCGCGAATTTTACGCGCCGCAGTTGCGGCTGCCGCACCACCGACCGGTGTTGAGCGCGAACCATAGGTACCTAATCCATAGGGCACGGTGTCAGTATCGCCCTCTTCAATCTGAATTTGATCGGAGGGAATACCGAGTTCGCTGGCAATAATTTGAGCGTACGTTGTTTGATGGCCCTGGCCTTGACTAATCGTCCCGATTCGGGCAATGACACTACCTGTCGGATGCACGCGAATTTCACAACTTTCAAACATACCCACACCGAGCACATCACATGCCTTACTGGGACCAGCGCCGACAATTTCGGTAAAGGTTGAAAGTCCGATACCCATTAATTCACCACGCGCACGTTTTTCAGCCTGCTCTTTACGCAGACCTTCATAGTCAACTGCCTCTAAAACCTTATCCAGCGCAGCAGGATAATTGCCGCTATCGTAACTCCAACCTAACGCTGACTGATAGGGAAACTGGTCAGCCTTAATAAAATTCCGACGCCGAATTTCGGCCGGGTCAATCGCCAGTTTTTTAGCCAGCACATCGATCATACGTTCGATCACATAGACCGCTTCGGTGACACGAAACGAGCAACGATACGCAACACCGCCTGGCGCTTTGTTAGTATAAACACCGTCAACCCGGGCATAGGCAACTGGAATATCATAAGAACCCGTGCAAATACTAAATAAACCAGCAGGCCATTTCGTCGGCTGGGCATGCGAATTAAACGCACCGTGATCGGCAAGTACATTGACGCGCATTGCCTGAATCAGCCCATTTTTATCGGCGGCCAGTTCTCCAACCATATGGTAATCGCGCGCAAAGGCCGTGCTCGACAAATTTTCAATTCTACTTTCAATCCATTTAACGGGTTGTCCTAAAACAATGGAAGCAACAATGGCCACGACATAACCTGGATAAATGCCTACCTTGTTACCAAAGCCGCCGCCGATATCAGGCGAAATTATCCGTACTTTACTTTCTGCAATACCAGACAACATTGACACCACTGTGCGCACAATATGCGGGGCCTGTGAGGTAATATGCACTGTCAGATGGCCATTGACTTTATCAAATGACGCCACGCAACCGCAGGTTTCCAACGGACATGGATGCACACGTTGGTTTAACATTTCCTCCTTAACCGTCACCGCCGCTTTTTTAAAGGTGGCATCGGTCTTTGACTTGTCGCCAACCTCCCAGCTAAAGATATGATTATCGTGAATTCGCTTGCCCTGCCCGGCTTCATCTTTACCCACCAGATCTTCACGAATAACAGGTGCGTCGTCAACCATCGCCTGATGTGGATCAACCAATGCGGGTAGCTCTTCATAGTCAACTTCAACAAGCTCCACCGCATCGGCAGCAATATAACGATCAGTCGCAATGACCATCGCCACTTCCTGTTGCTGGAAACAAACTTTTTCATCCGCCAAAACCGCCTGAACGTCGCCAGCCAGCGTTGGCATCCAATGCAACTTTAACGGCTTAAGATCATCTGCTGTCAAAACGGTAAGCACGCCTGGCAGTGCCAATGCTGCGTCTTTATTAATGCCCTTGATCCGCGCATGGGCATACGGGCTTCTTACTAACGCACCGTAAACCATGTCAGGCAGTTTAATATCATCGACATAATGGCCTTTGCCCTGGATAAAACGCGGGTCTTCTTTGCGTTTTCTGGCACATCCAATTCCCGCCAGATTTTCTTTTCGTTGTTTGTCTTCTGGTGTTGACGCCATTGATCATTCTCCTAAGCTGATGCCATATTTTTCGCTGCCGTCTGTACCGCCTTAATAATATTCTGATAACCGGTACAACGACATAAATTACCTGCCATGCCACTGCGAATTTCTGCTTCCGTTGGCTGTGGATTTTCTTGTAAAAAACGATAGGCGCGCATTAGCATGCCCGGGGTACAAAAACCACATTGCAATCCGTGCTCTTGCATAAAAGCTTCTTGCAGTGGATGTAATTTATCATTTTGCAGCAAACCTTCTACTGTTAATACCTCACCACCCTCTGCCTGTACTGCCAACACTGTGCAAGCCTTAACCGATTGACCATTCAGATCCAACGTACAAGCGCCACAATGACTGGTCTCACAACCAATATGACTGCCAGTTTTCTGTAGCTGCTCGCGAATAACATGAATCAGCAGTTCCCTGGGTTCGACCAGAACATCAATGTTTTGCCTGTTTAAAGTAAAGGAAATATGTTTTTTAGCCATTACCCGCCTCCTGTTGCTTTAGCAAACGCCTCACGAATTGCACGCCGAGTCATCTCACCTGCCATATGAATTTTATATTCTCGGTCACCGCGTAAATCTTCGGCAGGATCACAGATCGCCATCGCCTTTTCCACTGCCTTCTCCATTAACAAATCACTAAGTGTTTGTCCTGTCAAAATCGATTCTGCCGCTTCCGCTTTTAACGCAGTTGCGCCAACGTTGGTCAGTGCAATATTAATTTTCTTGCAGACACCACCCTCCACAACTAACGATACTGCCGATGCGGCGGTGGCAAAATCACCGGTCTTACGCTTTAGTTTGCAATAAGCGTGGCCACTGCCAGCAACCGAAACGGGGACCTGGATCGCCTTGAGAATTTCGTTTTCTTCCAACTGGGTGTCAAACGCGCCCAGGAAAAAACCGCTTGCCGGAACAATGCGTTCGCCATTGCTGCCAAGAATTACAAAAGAAGCCTCTAACGCCAACATAATCGCTGGGTGGTCATTGCCAGGATCAGCATGGACAATATCGCCACCGATGGTGCCACGACTTCTAACTTGAGGGTCTGCGATTTGACTGGCCGCATCAGGAATCAAAGGACATTTATCTAACAAGAGCGGCGATGTTATCAATTGACTTTCTGTCGTCATCGCTGCTATTTCAATTAAGCCGTTAGACTCTTTTATACCACGTAATGATTCGATAAAATTAAGATCGACAAGATGTGCCGGTTCAGCAAAGCGCAATTTCATCAACGGTAATAAACTGTGCCCGCCTGCAAGGATTTTAGCCTCTTCACCATGTTGGGTAAGTAATACAAGTGCCTGGTCTATCGTCTCGGGTCGATGATATTCAAACTCAGGTGGGATCATATAACTCTCCTTGATCGTCGTTTAATAATCTCGAGTATGATTGGTGGCTAAAAATATTCTAAAGTATAAATTTGAAAACTAAATAGAATAAAGACCTTTATTCATAAAGTCCACGGTATTTAAATTACCATTGCCAATGTTTTTTTAGAAAAAATATTTTTTTGCATATTTCGTGACCACAAAGCATAAACGCCAAGTCACTAAATGCTTTGCCGTAACCACAAACACTAATTTGAGTTTCCTGTCGGTTATATCCAAATCAGATTAAATCCCGATCGGGAATATATGCATTAATTAGTTGTCTGAGTAAAGCAAACGGCCGATGTATTTGCTACAGCACGCCAATAGACTGAATCGAAAAGTTGTTATTATGCAAGTCGGCGCGCATTTCTAGTCTTGATGCTCGTCAAAACTAATATAGTCACTAGCAAAGCAATCGTAATCAATGAAACGGTACTGGCTAGCCAAAAACCGGAAAAGCTTTTAGTAACTGGGATGATGATATTGCTGTCAGGTTTCATCGTTGCTGCATACATACCGGTATAATGCATTCCACAGACAGCCACGCCCATTAAAATAGCACTGCCAAACCTTTGCATGACACCGCGCAGATTAAACGCCAACCACAATGCGACAATGGACGCGACTACACCGATCACTATCGATAAGCCTACAATCAGCGAATCGTAACTAATGGTCGCCGGTACTCTCAATGCATACATGCCCAAATAATGCATACTGGATACTCCCAGACCTGCGATTATACCACCCAGAATCAAACTCGCCTCTCCCAACAAATCGCGGCCTGCAACCACTAAGCCGACACTAACAAAAGTAACAGCAATAACAAAAGAAAGTAAGGTCGGCGCAAGATCAAACTGCAATTCAAAAGGCGTTTTCATTGCTAGCATTCCGATGAAATGCATAGACCAAATTCCACCTCCGCCAAGCGCGATGCCTGCTGCAAGCACCCAGAAGCCCAAGGCGCGTCTATTGGCCATTGGAATTCTGATCGCGAGTTGCAATGCGGTAAAAGATCCGAAAACTGAAACGACAAAGGACAGAACCAATAGCTCAAGGTTATAGGACGATGTAATAAAATCCAAAACATGACTCCTTTATTTTTTAATTTTTATGCTATTTTAAAACTGATCAATAAAACTCAAATGAACAGGCATTGCCACCATGACTACGACACCCCCTATTTTCTACATGTACCTCGTTAGTTTTCGGTGAACCTTTTAAAAACCCAACCATAAACCCATAAGTAAAATCACAATTTCCACCGATGTCGACAGTATTGCAAAATATATTATCTTTTATCGAAATAGTTTGATCATATTGATCAATGACTCCAAATTCTTTAATCGCGCAGGAAAGCATGCGTTTTAACGCCAACTCCAGTTTGAGGGGTTTGCCCAACGCATATTCATTGTCATAAACCGCCCCACCAATTTTAAAACCCAAAGAATATAAACAACTTAATGGATTTTGATTCTCTACACATTTTGCAAAACTCTCTTCCAGACTATCAAATTCGTGAAACATATGAGTGACTTGTCTTACGATTACGCGGACTTCTCTTTGAACTTCAGTTAACCTCGTTGAATCCTGTTGCTTGGATACTGATTTATTTCCCTTTTGAATTGGCTCCTCATAAAGTATGTCCAAACAACCGTTTATGTTAAGTAGCGCACGTTTCAATGCATTACTTAACGGCAAGCGCCCGTGTTCAAATACAATCTTAACAAATGCTTTACCGTCGATTGCACGCTCACCAAATTTATTAGATATGATTTTATATTTTGCACTCCACAAGATTCGATATATTGAACTCAAAATTCCAGACTTGTCATCGACGATAATATAAAGCATGAATTAACTTACTTATTAAATGTGTTGTGGTCAAGCGAATCAGTACAAATATTCGCTATTAATGTAGATGTCTATTTATAAAACATCTTATATATACGGTTTAAACTGATACTGTTTAGCCAGCCAACTAAGATCAGACCCTGTAGCGATACGGATTGTGAACCTAAAACTATTATTATTCTATCGAGGTCTATGAATAGATTTAAGAGAAGACTAAGAGGAAGGTTTTAAATTCAATACTAATGGATACCCATAGATGCCACGGTATTTCTCAGACTCACCATTGTAGCCAAAACCATTACGTTCGTAGAATTTTTTACCTGTCGCAGTACTAGTAACAAACACACTATCTAAATCGGTTTCAATTGCATATTTGATCATACTTTTCAACAACGCTTTGCCAACACCTTGATGTAATGCCTCTGGCAACAAATAACAAAGATTAATAATGCCAGCATTATTAACCATTCCAACCCCAACCTTATTTCCGTTCAACGCCGCGATCAAACTGAGTGAATTATCAGCAGCAAACCACTTGGCAACATTGTTAACCGTCTTATTTTCTAGCCATATTGCCAATAGAGCCTGGTTGCCATTGTGATCTTTTTGGCAAACTTCTATAATTGACCGGCGCAGTATATTGCAGGCGATTTTACTGTCTGCTTTTTTTGCCTTTGTTATAAAAATGTCTACCATAGATCTGAATAATAACGACCTCTACTCAGGAAGGGTTTCCGGCAATATACTGGTAATGCTCTACTTCTGGAAATGGCTCATAGAAATGATGCAATAATTTTTTCCACTGCTGATATTCTGATGAGTTTCTAAATCCGTCTACATGGTCTTCGAGCGTCTCCCAATTAACCAGCAAAATATAACGGCTGTTGCTTTCTATACATTTATGCAGCTGGTGGGATATATAACCCTTCATTGAGCTGATAATATTTTGTGCCTGAAAAAATGACGCTTCAAATTCTTTTTCCATTGTTGCTTTAACATCAAGAACTGCGACTTCCAAAATCATTGCGTATCTCCATAATTTTTCTGCTTGCGTAAACCAGTATAGACACACACTCTGTGTGAAAAATTAATCAGGCGCTCTCTGCAAACACTTTAAACTGTCTCATGTATTTTAAAGACCGTTTTTTAAAAACACCCGGCAACAAAAATGACATAATCCTCATAACCCCGGAACATCTAAACACCGTTGAGCACTCCCACTTGGTTTTTCCCGCTTCCAGCAAAAGAAATTTATTATCTACCCGATTCCAAGTATTCTTTGTGTCATACGTCATCGATATTTTATCAGGTAATTTTTTTAATACTAAAGTCTCTATCATCTCAGTTTCTTTTTTACCTATTCCGTATATTAGCTGCGAGGTGGATCCGACTTTGCCTATTTCTCCAGATCGATGTTCATAAGAAAGTAAGTCAGGTTGCCATTTCTTTAAATTTTCCGGATTGTCATATAATTCGATCACTCTATCCCGAGATAGATTAATGATAATATATAATTTGTATTTCATTACGCTTCCACCGATTCTCTAAAAAATAATTTTTTTCGTGTTCTCATCAACATCTACCTAAACATGCCTAGCATACCGATTTGTAATTACTTTTCAATAGGCTACTGACTTTTGTAAACCAAGTCCACACCTTAATAACCGCCTGTGGAAATAATCTGATGACATTTTGTCAGGCATTAAGTTTTCCTTGCCAATAACCGACATCTACCCATCGATTAAATTTAAACCCCACTTCTTTAAAATGCGCAACTTTTTCCATACCAAATTTTTCATGCAAAGCGATGCTTACAGTATTTGGTAGCGCAACCCCACCTATGACTACATGAATAGACTTCTTTTTAAGGTCCGAAAACAGATTTTCATATAGTCTAGTCCCCCACCCTTGAGATGTTGATAGATGGGATAAGTACACGGTAATTTCTACAGAAAACCGATAAGCGCAGCGTCCGTGCCATTGACTGGCGTAGGCGTAGCCTATAATTTCACCACCATCCTCAGCGACTAACCAAGGTAGCTCCATTGAAGCTATCTCACTAATACGACAATTTACTTCAGCGGATGAAATAGCGTCTTCTTCAAAGGTTACCACCGTATTGGCGATATAATAGTTATAAATATTTGCAATTGCTTTTGCATCACTTGATTTAGCAATTCGAATCATATGAATACCTTGCATTCTTAATGCTGGAATTAGGCAACAACGCGTATTACTATCAATTTATTCCATATGCTCTATAGCGAGCAAATATCAAAATTGCTGCACATGAAACTGTCATAGCTCGCCTATTTTGACTGAACTAATAGGCGTCCCCTCAGGCAGGTCTTTTACTTGCTGATGAATCTGTCCCAGAATGCTGAAATGAACAGCCAAATCAGTGGGCTCCAGGTTGGCTGGCTCGTATTTGCCGCCAAGAATTGGAGGTATCTTGAAAGAAAAACACTGGTTGGGCCCAAGGGTGAGTCCAGAATCAAGCAGATCACCCACAAGTTGCGGCGCAAACCAATCGTCGACATTGGCAACCATCGCCTGTTCGAGTTCGTCTGACGAATCTACAACTTTACTATACTGGCCCGCGCCAATATCCAGCCACCAAACACTATCATCGATTTCCTGAAGAAACACATCACCCAGTGCGGCGATGAGAACAGGCTGTACCGTATCGCCGATAAGCCATCGCCAGTCGCCAAGCAAATCAGTTTCACCACTGTCAAATTTTACTGTAAGCTCGTTCCAGGTGATTTTCATTTTCTACTCTCTCCCACTATAGCGAGACGGGTAAGCCTTGTTATCAACCTGGCCTATCGATTGGGTAACAATTTTAAATATTGATATCAACCGTCAATTTTTTTCGTCTTTGAACCCAATATGCCAATGAGTACCATCGCAAAATGGTTTGTTCTTCGAACCCCCGCAACGGCAAAGCGTATAATGTTCCGTAGAAGCGCCCTCACCTTGCACCTGATCGACAAGTTCAATGCCACCGGTAACCGCATACGGTCCATCTTTTGTAACGGTAACCATTGGTAACCGATCCTGATCTCGATGTTCAGTATTATCGACAGTATAACTAAGCGCACCCGATGGGCATTTTTTAATCGTATTGATAATATCCTCAACTGAGGCACCGTCAGCATCAATCCATGGCTCTTTACGTAACTTAAATACCGAATTGAGATTGTCCGTGCAGTGGCCGGCATGGGCACAAATCCTGCGGTTATCATGAATAGTAATCTGATTTCCGACGTAATTATCGCGTTTGTTGAGTCCCCCATCCGTTAGTTTCTTATCGGTGAAACCATTTTTTCCATGGGTACCATCACAGAAAGGTTTGTTGTTAGACCCACCACAACGACACAATGCTACCCCGGTAATGGTACCGCAGGCGTCACCATTGGATTTTTGAATATTTGGAATTTCTCTTGGTGTAAGATCATTAAGCAAATAATATGGCCCGTTCGGCAGACAGGCGATTTTTGGTTTCTCTGTGCCCATTGTGATTACCTCCATCCGTATATAGCATATAGGTGACATCTAATCATTCGAGGATAGACCTCGAGAAACTTGATGCTTATGTATTTTAGGTTAACTATTACAGATTTTGCGAAAAAACTCTAGTTGCTCATTATAAAAATTAGAAGCCACTTTTCATGATGTTACAAATTCTTGATCTAACCGAGGGTGCCTCATCTCTCATGGCCATTTCGAAGAAATTTTTTACTTCGTCTTTATACTCTGGAAACACTAAGCATAATTCATAAAATCCGTTATATGACCACGCCCGGACAAATTTATTCGAATCAGTTAAATTGTCCCTTAAAAACCGCTCGACCTGCACCTTTACTTTTTTGCTTACTTTCATATATTGCATTATTTGCAAAATATGCAGTTTTGACTCCCAAAAATCCAGTTTATCTACATTCTTGTAGATATATTCTATTTGGCTTTGACTTATTACACTTCCATCTTCCAATGCCCTTTTTAGTAACCATGTTGCCGCATTTTGTACTAACTCATTCTCATGAATTAGAATAACTATGTTCGCTATAAATTTATCGGATTTTTCCTGTTTATATACTTTTTCAAGATACTTAACATCTTTTCCGTCCCATTGCTCTAATTTTCTCTTCATATGTTGTATTACCTGTTAATACCACCGGTTAAATGAAGCACGAAACTTTGTTAGATGCCAGATCATGAAACTGCCTAAAAAAGTGCCCGTTGGAACACCCATCAGTAAAAATAGGGATAAGACATATGAAAACCAGCGTCCCCACTTCGTTAGCCGAATGGTACCTAATCGCAGTCAATATAAAAAATACGGGTATCCAGATATCAGTTCCCCAATGTAAATTTATACCGCGTATTTCTACTTCATTTAATACAGCAATTGAAAAACCACTGCCAAGTAATAAATAA
>QILK01000136.1 GCA_003233345.1 Gammaproteobacteria bacterium
CGACACCAGGAAAACGCTGATCAAACTGAAAACATAAATCCCAGAATTTTAGCGATTGCTCGCAGCCCTGCAAAATAAACCACTCTTGATCATTTAATGGCTCCACCATTAACGCTATCTGCTGCCGCCAAATCGCTAACTGCACGCCACCCGAGTCCAGGTCAATTGTTTCTGAATCATTGCTTTCCTGTTGATTACTCTCCCATATAAGCAATACTGGAAAATTTGACTGCAGCATTCCCGTTTCCGGAGCCAATTGAAACACCAGATTAGCCTTATTTTTTTCAGGTACCTCGGCGAGCTTGTTAAAATTAAACCCAGGTGCGTCAATCGCATTAAATACCCGGTGCCACAGCCATTCAAAACTGGCGACATCCGGCAAATAAGTTAGCGCAACCGTGTGTTCAAACTGGGATAAGAAGGTAGGAAAATCTCGCCCATAGTCACATAAATCAGGCGAACCGGAAGTACTGTCCTTAACATAGACCTTGCACATGGCATCAAAGAACTGCTCTCCAAGTAACTTTTTGGTCACGGGGAATATTTCACCTAACACCACAATAAAAGTACCAATAACACTGTTTCTATATATACTGATGCATTCGCTGGCAGCCAATTGATCGGTGTCATTCACCAGACTCGATAATGCATTCATCGCTGGCCCCTGTTCTCCTTTTTCAAAAATCGCTTGATAAAACAATTGTTGTAATTCATTTAAAGATGACATTATCTGGGATCTCGTCTGGTCGACAGTGGCTGTTTTGGTACCCGGCATGTGTGATCCATCAATCGTTGGGCAATCGCTGCCTCTTCGGCAAGTACATCAAATTCCGGAATATCAGTATCCCATTCGATCAGGGTCGGTACCGGGCCAAACCTCGCTAGCGCTTTGCTATAGAGCTCCCAGACAGGCACATGAACACGTTGCCCATGCGTATCGAGTAAAAATTTATCTTGCTGCTCATAACCTGCCAAATGGATTTCTTTAACCACTGCTATCGGTATTTCATCTAGATACCGTTCAGCACTAAAATTATTGTTACTGGCACTGACATAGATATTATTAACATCCAGTAATAATGCACATCCAGTCTTGTCGACAACAGCCTTTAAGAAATCTGTTTCGCTAATATCCGATAATTTATAATTCAAATAGCTTGAAGGGTTTTCAATGAGTAATTGAATCCCAAGAAAATCCTGGACTTCACTAACACGCTGGCAAAAATGTGTTAGCGCGTCATTCGTGTAAGGCAGTGGAATCAAATCATGTACGTAGCGTTGATTAACCGACACCCATGCCAGATGGTCAGAAACCCGTTGTGGCTGGAATCGTTTGATCAGGTCTTTTAGTGCGCGCATATAACCTTTATTTAAAGGATCCGTAGACCCTAGCGACAGACCCACGCCATGAAATGTAAAAGCATAGTCCTGACGAATCTGCTGTAGATGTGATAGCGCAGAACCACCTTTATTGAGATAGTTATCCACAAGAATCTCAAACCAGCGGACAGCCGGTTTGCGCGATTCAATATAATGATAATGATTAGAGCGCAGGCCAAGCCCGACACCAGAAATATCAGTGTCGGGTACAGAAGACATCACGTCCGGCCTGCTAGATACACGCATATTAGACTCTTTGTATCTTTAGAGAAGCATACTTGAGAAAAGTATACTTGCGATACTTGCGATATTTGCAAATAATTATTTTTTGGCAGCTTTAACTGTTCCACCAACAATTTTTTTACAAGTACCAATAGGAACGTATACCCACTCTTCTGCATCACCGTCTGTTTTAGACTGGCCAGAACAGGCATGTTTACTGGTACCACAATCATTCATGGCTTTTTTGGAAATACCTTTGCATTTTTCCATACCTTTTTTGCCAGCAAATGCTTGACCACTACCAACGACCATACCAAAAGCAAGAACACTCGCCAAAGCACCTTTAACCAATTTGCTTGTATCTTTCATAAAACATTCCTCCAGGGAAATTCGATTAAATTCAATATTCACTCAACAGGGAAGATAACACCAAATTTTCGAGGATTTGTAAATCGAAATATTGATGATTTCTGCCCATATTGATGATTTCTGCCCATTTCGCTTAATTCGACACTAGGCCTACAGACAAGTTCTTTAAAATATTAAAAAATAGTTTGAATTATTGACACAAAATCCGGTCTGATCCAACTGAATTTTAGATCCTTGCCGGTTTGAACAGTCACATTGGTACACAGTCGGTATTTGATTAATCTTGCAACAAAAATAGCAGTTTACGCTTATAAAATTTAAATTTATAATGGTATCCCTATGACTTTGAAATCGCTTCGACTCTGTATAATTATCACGTTGGCATTACTAACCCCAGCGCTAACTACATTCGCAAATTCTAATACTACCATCGACTCGCTGCCTGAATATAGCCAAAAATATGATCCCGCCAGAAACGCTTTTGCTGATGGACGACAGGCAATTAATCTCGCCAAGCAGAGTAATCGCCGCGTATTGATTATAGTGGGTGGAAATTGGTGTCAATGGTGTCGGGCAATGGACAAATTTATCAAGACCACGCCTTCGGTTTATAAAAATTTGCATCAACATTTCGTTATATTGAAAATCAATGTCAGCGATAAGAATAAAAATAAAAAATTTCTCTCAGCTTTTCCCAAAGCACACGGGTACCCTCACTTGTTTGTTGCCAATCATAATGGTTCGGTCTTAAGATCCCAAGCAACCAATATGCTCCAGGAAAATGGAAAATATTCAGAAAAACGCTTTCTCGAATTTATTTCCCGCTGGAAGCAAAAAGCCAGTAACCCGGACTTCGCGCAGCGAACGCCGGGGAAAAAGGAATAGGATTCGAAATCCAATTAAAACAGGCGACTGTGCAAGATAGTCGGTAACTGACTAAGACAGGATAAAATAGGATATTCGTTCTCCCGGCGTTCGCTACGCGAAGTCCGGGCGACCTATTTTATACTTGCCCAGTCGCCCAGCAAACGTCGGGGGAAACGAATATCAGCCCTGAATCCAGATAACCGAATTATTCGATAATCACCTGAACTATCACAAATATACTGATATAATTGCGCAACAGCTTTAGCAAAAATAGTGGTCAATCGTGGAAGAGAAAAAAATTATTTACAAAATTATTTTTTATAATCAGGGCGACGTATATGAATTGTATGCGCACAAAATAAGTCAAAGTAACCTTTATGCCTTTATTGAAATAGAAGATCTTATATTTGGTGAACGCTCTAAAGTACTGGTTGACCCATCCGAAGAAAAGCTAAAATCGGAGTTTTCTGCGGTAAATCGAAGTTATATCCCCATGCAAGCAATCATTCGTATTGACGAAGTCACCAAGGAGGGGGCTAATAAAATACATAAAAAAAGTAACACAGATAACAAGGTGACCCCATTTCCATTTAATATTACCCCACCGAATAATAACCCTGGAGGCAAATCATAGCCTGGTTGAAAAGTGCTAAAAAATCGAAATAAATCGCCATCGAACACTAGAAATTAGACTCATTAAGCACCAATTTCACCCATATTAACCTACACTTTGAGAACCCGTTGCCAGGCTATTGACCCGCTGACCAGTGTTTGGCATAGTTAGCCTATAATAAAACTAAAAATCCATTGAAACAATGAGTTATTGAGAACCTGTATGAGTAACGATAAAGTCGAACCGACATTCAAACCAATTGATATTGATGAAAAAATACTTGACGATGACGATGACAGTGAACAAGTCAGTGTCAAGATTTACCCTGAGCGTGGCCGCTATCAGGAAAAACCACCCGAAGATAAAACCGATGATATTACCATAGGCGAACCGACTACAGGCAATCGTTACAATTCATGGCGAAATACCTATTCCCGCGATTACTCTGCGTTTTTATCGGTCGTTGGTCGATTGGATCGATTTAGAGCCTGCATCGGTATTTTTGCGGCAACATTTTTGGCCTTGCTTTTTATTTCGGCAATGGACAAGTTTGTTAAACTGGTGCTGCTGATGTTCAACCAAGCGGCCGTCACCGACAATGGATTTCAGATAAAGCCGATTTATTATATCGTTATTGGCATTACTTTTTGGCTAATATCACTGCTAATCATCGCTATGGGTAGATTGCGTGATATAAACAAGTCACCTTGGCTGTCTATTGTGTTACTCATTCCAGGACTCAATTTGCTTATTGTTGCTTATTGCGTTTTACCTGGCACGAAATCTGATAATCGATATGGACCAACACCGCAACATTACGGTATTTTGACTTATCTATCTGCAATTATATTTTTGGGCCTGGTGCCTGTGTTGATTTTAATGAATATAAGCGATATTTTTCAGTACTATAACGATATTGTGTCAATTCACCAACGCATATAACTCAACGTATATAACCCAATGTATATAACCCAATGTATATAATGAGATAGGTAGTAACACATTATTTTCAAACGGAGACACGCTAGATGAATAACACTTTCCTGGTAACCATTGCAGTTTTTTTTGCACTGATACCCGTTTCTCAGGCGGCAAAAAACAATACCAGCAACCAGGCTGCCCCAACGCGTCCGGTTGATCGGGGCATGTATCTAAATAACCAACAAATCAAAAAAATCTACTCGTCAATGAAACCCTATATCAAAAAGGCGAGAGCGAGCTACCCTGAAGCCAAGAAAAAATGGGAACAGGCGCTACCTAAAGGCCAATATTTCTTTGTGGTTACCCGTATTCGCGATCAACACGGGGTTGAAGAACAGGTATTTATTTCAGTCAACGAAATAAAACATGGCATCATAAAAGGGTATATTTTTAATAAGCTTAATAACGTTAGTGGGTATGAGTTTAAACAAGCCTACTCTTTTCCTGAAAGTGAGCTGATAGACTGGGTCATTACCAAACCCAATGGTGAGCAGGAAGGAAATTTTGTCGGAAAGTATCTCAGCAGCCTCCGATAAAGCCAATAAGTTCAATAAGTCACTCCTGATTCCGGACAAAACAGCAACACAACTTATCATTAAGAATACTCACCGAAGGTGAGTATTCTTCTCCCTACCTTTTAACCCTAATGTTAAAGAGAATACTTTTTTTGCCGATACTAGAGCAAGTATCGAAATTTTTTAGCAGTATTTAGCATAAAATTTGCATTAATAAGAAGTCTATACGGTTATATATGGTTTCAGGATACTCTATTCGCGCACGAAAGGATTGTGATAAAACATGACGACCGAAAATTTACAAAAAAAAATTCAAGCATTTGACAGTCGGAAAAAGACGCTCATTGAAACACTGGATAGATTTCAACAATGGTTGGAGAGCCAGAATCTGGAGACCAGTGAAGATACACTTCGGTTTCTGGAAGCGCGTGACTCGCTCATTAATGAACGGCTAAACATCGCGTTTGTCGCAGAATTTTCTCGTGGCAAAACAGAACTTATTAATGCCCTGTTTTTTTCAGATTATCAACGTCGTTTGCTGCCGTCCGATGCCGGGCGTACGACCATGTGCCCAACGGAACTGTTTTATGACAACAAATCAAATGAATCCTATATTCGTTTACTCCCCATTGAAACCCGATTGGAAGAAAAAATAACAATTTCTGATTACAAGCAAGAACCACAAAATTGGACAACAATACCGCTAGACGTGGATTCACCTGATCAGATGGAACAAGTGCTACGCGAAGTTGTGAGTACGAAAACGGTTAGTGTTGAAGAAGCGACACGCCTCGGTCTTTATATGAAAGCCACCGATAGTGAAATCAATGGTGCACCCGCGCTTGATATTGATAGTACAGAAATCCCGAAATGGCGACATGCATTAATCAGCTTTCCACACCCCTTACTCAAGCAGGGACTGGTCATTCTTGACACCCCCGGACTTAACGCGATTGGCGCCGAACCTGAACTAACACTCAACATGCTCCCCGCCGCGCAGGCCATCTTCTTTGTATTGGCGGCCGATACTGGCGTCACTCGAAGTGACCTGGATGTTTGGCAATACCATGTAGAGGGATTTAGACGCAACAAGCAAAACAAAGGGATCGCCGTAGTACTGAATAAGATTGATACGCTTTGGGATGGTATCAAGAACGATCGTGACATCAATAAAATGCTTGACTCTCAGCGACAGAAAACCTCGCTAATGCTGGGCATAGAACCGGAGTCAATTTTTACCGTCTCTGCTCAAAAGGCTTTGCTGGCGAAAATCAAGAACGACAGTGCATTGCTGGTAAAGAGCCAGTTGCCCGAACTGGAACGGTTTCTCTGCGATGAAATTCTACCTTCACGCGAAAATATTCTCCAGGACAATATCGTTAGCAGCATTGGATCGCTGGCAGAACAGGCTAGAATTACAGTCGTTTCAAAACTTGACGGTACCGTAAAGCAATTGAAGGAACTGCACGGATTAAGCGGGAAAAATTCCGATATGATCATGCATTTAATGAAAAAAAGCCGCGAAGAACAAACCGCTTATTCTAAAAATGTTGAAAGCTTTCAATCAAGTCGCTTGTTGCTAAAAAGACAGGCAGCAAAAATGTTATCCGCACTCAGCGTTGAATCTCTAGATATTTTAACCAATACAACCCGTCGAGATATGATGGGGAGTTGGACGACCCTCGGTCTTAAAAAAGGGATACAAACCTTTTTTAATGGCACACAGGAAATAATGCACCAGGTATTGGAACATTCAGAACAGGCTCGTCGTCTGGTATGCGCTATTTACAAAAAATTTCATTCTGAACATGGCTTACCAGCCATCGAACCTAAAAGCTTTGCCATGGATAGATTCAAGCGCCGAATGGATCAACTATACGATGAAGCCGATCATTTCAGAAAAAGCCCAATCACGACGATGACTGAGCAAAGTTTTGTGGTAAAACGATTTTTTATAAGTCTGGTCAGTCAAGCCAGAAACGTTTTTTTTAAGGCCAATCAGGCATCCGAAGCATGGTTACGTGAAGTCATGAATCCACTCGTGAGACAAATCAAGGATCATAAAACCATGATGGAAAGCCGAATCAAGACACTTCGAAAGATCAGTGAATCACGTGATACGCTCGATGCAAAAATTCAGCAGCTGGAAACCCGAGAAGCGGAACTTCGCAAACAGGTTCAATTTCTCGACGAGACGGTAAATAACCTACATGCACCCACACAAACAGCCGTGGAAGACAAAGCAAACTGTGCCTGATTACCATTGATCTCTCCACCGCAAGGTAGCCCGGACTTCGCGCAGCGAACGCCGGGGAAAAGAATAGTCTCTAAAATGCAACAAAACCCCTGCAACCGCTAGACTACCCCTATTTTACCAGAAAGCGGGTAATATCCGGTTTGCTTACCCGGCGTTCGCTGCGCGAAGTCCGGGCTACTCTTTGTTTATAGGATTTTATCTGCATCTGGATCATACCTAAATCCGCCTGGAAATTTCATAAATGCGGACAATCGCTTTAGTTAATACACATTCTTGGATATACTAAGTACTCGACTTACTCTGGACTGACGACTACTTATATCAGCAACTGATTTTTAATGCCCGATTTCAACCCTGAAAATTCTGTCGGCATCGTTAGCCCACAGACAATGCATTTCGAAGAACCGCTTGCGCTGGACTGCGGCAGATCGCTGAAAGATTACCACTTAACTTATGAATCTTATGGATCACTAAATAAAAATCGCGACAACGCCATACTGATTTGCCATGCACTCTCCAGCGACCACCATGTGGCCGGTTATAACAGCCCGGACGACAAAAAGCCTGGCTGGTGGGAAACCTGTATCGGCCCGGGAAAACCTATCGATAGCGATCGTTTTTTTATCGTTTGCAGTAATAACCTTGGCGGCTGTAAAGGCTCTACCGGCCCTAGTTCAGTTGACCCGGAAACCAATAAACCCTATGGCCCAGATTTTCCAATTGTTACTGTCAAAGACTGGGTTCGCAGTCAAGAGGTGTTTCGCCAGAAATTAGGTATCAAGCAATGGTTTGCTATCGTTGGCGGCAGTCTTGGAGGAATGCAAGTCATTCAGTGGTCAATCGACTATCCAGACCGGTTAAAGCATGCGTTAGTCATTGCTGCGGCGCCAAAATTGTCAGCGCAGAATATCGCGTTTAATGAAGTGGCCCGTCAGGCTATTATGTCAGATCCGGATTTTCATAAAGGCAATTATTATGCGCATAATGTAAGCCCTAAAAGAGGACTCATGCTGGCACGTATGCTCGGCCATATTACCTATCTGTCAGACGATGCCATGCGACAAAAATTTGGTCGCGATATGCGTGAAGGCAAAATTAATTTTGGATTCGACGTCAACTTTGAAGTAGAAAGCTATCTTCGTTATCAAGGTAACGCTTTTGTTGACCGTTTTGATGCCAATACCTACTTACTAATGACAAAAGCCCTGGACTATTTTGATCCGGCCGCGGACTATAATAATAGCCTTGCGCAAGCTTTCAAGCATGTTCGCGCCCGGTTTCTGGTTATCTCGTTTACCAGTGACTGGCGATTTTCACCGGCGCGCTCAAAGGAAATAGTTAAAGGACTGTTGGATAACTATAAACCGGTCACCTATGTCGAGATAGAAGCAAACCAGGGACACGATGCTTTTCTGATGCCTATCGATGACTATATCGAGATATTCAGCACCTATATGAATACCATCGCTAATGAGGACGGACTATGATTACCGACTCACACTTGCGTTCAGATTTACAAATAATCAGTAAATGGATTACGACAGATTCCCGTGTTTTGGATATGGGCTGCGGTAATGGTGCCTTGCTTAATTATTTGCAACAACAGCTCGGGGTATTCGGATATGGCCTGGAAATAGATCAGCAGCATATCGTCGACTGTATTGCCGCAAAGGTAAATGTTATTCAATCAGACTTAAACGCTGGTTTAGCTGAATTTGACGATAGCTCATTCGATTTTGTTATTATGACGCAAACGTTGCAGGCAATCAGCAGGCCAGACTTATTAATCGATGAAATGCTCAGAGTCGGCCGCGAAGGAATAGTCACTTTCCCCAACTTTGGTCACTGGAAAACACGGTTAAATTTAACCCTGGGCGGACGTATGCCTGTGACCCGTTCATTACCAAATCGATGGTACGATACCCCCAATATTCATTTATGCACCATCCGTGATTTTGAAAAATTCTGCCAAAAAAGAAATATTGTTATTCTTAAACGGGCTGTGGTTGATATTTCACACCAGCCTACCCTTCGCACCCGACTATTCCCCAATCTAATGGGGGAAATCGCGCTCTATCATTTTAAACGTGAAATACACTAACTAAATAATTGAATTATATGTGATTTAACTCAATATTTAGTACTGGATTTTAATCTAGTGTATGGGCTATAGTCTAGGTAAGTCTAAATAACAACCTAATGTATATCCAATAAACAGCCAGTTGCCCTTTTAAGCGGCTGTATTTAAAAAAGTATATCGAAGTTGAGGAGCATAATATGACCCTAAAAAAGAACGCACTATTCATTTCATTGCTAGTTTTTCTAGTTGGTTCCGCTTCGGCAAAAAACGCCCAAAAGAAGCAGTCCAAAGAATTTGGGAATTATATTGTTCACTACAATACTTTACCCTCCAGTTTTCTAGATTCGAATATCGCCAAACAACATAATTTTAAACGCAGTAAAAATCGTATTCTGCTAAATATTGTTATCAAGAAGAAAAACGCAGCGAGTACGGCAGATCCTGTCCCGGCAACCGTCACTGCCATCGCCACCAATCTCACCGGACAATTAAAGCAAACTAAAATGAGAAAAATACACTCGGCGAAAGGTGTCTATTATATTGGTGAGTTTAATATCAGTAATAAAGAGTATTTGAATTTTAAAGTGACAGTAAAACCTGAAGCACAAAGCAGTATCTATACCTTGGGCTTTAGAAAACAATTTTTTACCGAATAGCCGCTGATAAAAACTGGAAGCCTAGAGAGGCCTCTATGCTTCCAGTGAGTAATATTTAGATAAAACAAATATTACCTTTCACAGAAACTACTGTGCCATTTCCTTTAACGCTTTTAGCGGAAGCGCCTTTACCACAATTGAAGCTGGCTTGGCTTTTACATCCATTACTTCGCCAGGTCTAAACGGATTAGGTACATTCTTCTGCGCTTTTCGAGCTGGTTTCTTTTTAGTCTTGATTTTCAACAAACCAGGCAATGTAAACTCGCCAATTGCACCCTTTTTGATATGACGTTGGATAAGAGTCGATAATTCCTCAAATACCGCAGAGATCTGTTTCCGACTCAATTCGGTCTTTTCAGAAAGCTCAGCATATACTTGTGTTTTTGTCATCCGTGCTCTTACACCGGAAACCTTCTTCGCAGTTTTTGCAGATTTTTTCTTCGCTGCCATTGTTAGAAACTCCCAAAGTTATTACTAAATAATTGTTACTAAAAATATTGCCACTTTCCAATGAAATTAAAGTTATAAAAACTAATTAATCAAAAACTCTAAAACATCGGAAATTACAGTATTTATAGCATATCGTAACAATTTGGCAAAGGTTTTAAGACAAAAAATAGCGTTTTTTCCGCATTTTTTTGCATTTATTTTTTTTACCTGTTTTTATAGGCGATTTTAACTTTAAAAACTATTTAAGGACGCACAGCAAAAGCAACTTTGACATAAACTAAATTATACTAAACTGGAATAAAATTACATAGTTAGATATTTATTCATCACACCCCACAACCAAGATTACCGGGTCTGTCTACCGTCAGCCATAACCGTGCGTGTTTTAGCCCATAATCTTAGTGATTCTACCGCCTCGAACATCACCGCGACAAAGGCCGGGGCGATTTTATTTCTTCAAGTATTAGTCCTGTACCCAACTGCTCACCAGAACCATAAGCTGAATAGAGTGCTGATACAATCGCCTTGCATGCCAAACGACGTGCGTCTGTCGAGCTCAAACCGGAAAGGTTGAGCACCAGCCAAACCTAATAAAAATTAGTTATTGCCTAAAACGATAAGTATATGCACTCTGTCTACAGGTTTCACAGAGTTTGCGTTAACAACTTAAACAAATCGGGACAAATAAGCAGAAAAAGGCTAAGATTCGCTCGTTCATTATTGCCTGGAGCTGTTATGTTTTCGTGGTTAGATAAAATCCCTTTTTTGCCATTACTTATCGCGGCTATCGTATTAGCGCTTTTACCGTTTCAAAGTCTGCCTGAGTCTCATCTAGTGGAAAAGATTCGAATGCTGGTTAGTGGCACCTTGGTAAAGCCGCTAGATATATTTGATTTATTAATGCACAGCACACCGAGCATCCTAATTCTAATCAAACTATTTCGCCTATCTAAAAAAAAGGAGTAGCCCGGACTTCGCGCAGCGAACGCCGGGGAAACAAACAAGATGACAGCAGCAAAGCAGGATGCACCAGAACATTAACTTCTGACAGCGGGTTATGCTTTTTCCCGGCGTTCGCTGCGCGAAGTCCGGGCTACTTGTTATTTCAGTTATATAAAAATAAAATTAGCGGGTAAATACCCACTGTTGATTGACCGACAATTTGTTATTAAATGAATAACCATCAAGATCGAAATTCTTTAAATCCGCTGATTTTTTAATCTGATTTTTAATAATATAACGGGACATTAAACCGCGGGCTTTTTTCGCAAAAAGACCGATCATTTTGTATTCCCCATTCCGGTACTCTTTAAACGCCGGCGATATCACCTCTCCGTGTATATTTTTTTCGCCAACCACCTTAAAATATTCAATTGACGCAAGATTTATCAGCGTTGATGTCTTTTGGTTTTTTAATTCGCTGTTTATTTCATTAGCAATTTTATCGCCCCAAAATTGATAGAGATTAGCGCCGCGTCGGGTACCTAATCGGGTTCCCATCTCCAGGCGATAAGGCTGGATTAAGTCCAATGGTCTTAGCAGACCATATAAACCGGACAAAATTCGAAGCCGCTTTTGACAATTATTAATATCTCTTTTTCCAAAAGAATCTATATCCAACCCGGCGTAAACATCACCTTTGAAACTGAAGATCGCCTGTTTTGCGTTTGTTATAGAAAACGGTGTTTTCCAACCTCGATAGCGTTGGTAGTTAAGATCGGCGATCTTAGCACTAATCTTCATCAACTTTTGCAGATCATCACGCGAACAGGTCTTTAGCTTATTGATTAGCTGCTTGGAATCAGCTAAAAAATCAGGCTTGGTAAACATATCGGTTTTAGCCTTGGTTACAAGGTCGAGTGTTTTGGATGGCGAAATTAAAATTAACATAATTCTGGGTAATCCTTTTTACTGATAAACACTGACAAACTCAGCAATACAACAAACAGGTTTGTGATAGTATTTGCGACGGGTAATAGGATACTACAGGCGCTTAAATAAGCAATATGGCAAAAATAAAAAAAACATTCGGTTCGTGGCCGTCGCCGATCATCGCCAAAAATATCGTCTCTGACCAGGTATGGCTGGATCAGATCCGTGTATTCGATCATCAACTCTATTGGCTTGAGACCCGTCCAGCAGAAAAAGGTCGGGCAACCGTTGTCATGGACCAGGGTAAAACCCACATCGATTTGATTCCAGCGGATTTTAGCGCACGCAGCCGTGTTCATGAATATGGTGGCGCTTGTTATTGCGTGGGCGAACGTGGCCTCTATTTTGTCAATGATCGCGACCAGCAAATCTACTTTTGCGTCAGACCTTCCAGCGCAGTAAATAATGGTTTATGGGCTGTTAACAAACTTACCGAATTCACAGACAGACGATTTGCCGATCTACAGCTTGCCAGCTCAGGGCAATACCTGATTTGCATCAGCGAACAACACTTTAGCAATAAATCAAATGAACCGGAAAATAGCCTGGTACAGATAGATACTCAATCCGGGAAGCTCACTACCCTGCATTCGGGTGAAGATTTTTATGCCTCGCCTGCTATCGATTCAACAATCGATCCAGCGACAAAGACTCTGACAAACACCCGGCTCGCCTGGCTGTCCTGGAATCATCCGGATATGCCTTGGGAACGCACCCGGTTATGGACCGGAGAACTCGATGCACAAGGCTTTTTATCCTCGATTCAGTGTATTCGCGATAAACACGATTCTGTTTTCCAGCCGCGTTGGTCTGCCGACCAGCAATTATATTACGTTGCCGATAGTAGCGGTTGGTGGAATATTTACCGATACCCCGACGAAAAACCATTGCTTAGCCTGAACGCTGAATTTGCACTACCACAATGGGTCTTTGGCCAATCGACCTATGCCATTATCGATAAAAATACCTTGGCCTGTAGCTATAAAGAAAATGGCCTATGCAAATTGGCAACTATTTCGATTGATTCCGCTACGCTAAACACCTTACCGCTGCAATATGCCGACCTTGTGTCAATTCAGGCTGATCATGGGAAAATAGTTTATATCGCCTCCTCCGCAACCGACAACGATATCCTCAAGCAATATGACCTGACCAGTCATTGTGAAAGCAATATTAAATTATCGTCAGAAATATCATTAGCAAAAGAGTCTCTTTCAGTTGGTGAAGCGATAACCTTTAAGACTGCCGATGGCAGCCAAGTACACGCCTTTTACTATGCACCGATAAACCCGGAATATGAGGGGGCCGACGGTGAAAAACCACCGCTGATCGTCATATCCCATGGTGGGCCAACAACCTACTCAAGCAATAGCCTGTCACTAAAAATACAATTCTGGACCAGTCGCGGCTTTGCGGTACTCGATGTAAATTATCGCGGTAGCACCGGGTTCGGGCGCGATTATCGTGATGCCTTGCGTGGCCAATGGGGTATCGCCGATGTCGAGGACTGTATCTTCGGTGCAAAGCATCTGTCTGAGCAACAGATTGTCGATAAAAACAGATTGCTGATTCGCGGCGGCAGCGCTGGTGGTTATACCACCCTGTGCGCCCTGACCTTTCATAATACCTTTAAAGCCGGTGCCAGTTATTATGGTATTAGCGATCTAAAGTCACTGGCGCTCGACACGCACAAATTTGAATCCCGCTATCTGGATCGACTGATCGGCAAATGGCCCGACGATAAAGACGTTTATGCACAACGCTCACCCGTTAACTATCAACAGCAACTGGATTGCCCGGTTATCTTTTTTCAGGGGCTAAAAGACAAGGTGGTGCCCCCGAATCAAGCCGAGTGTATGGTCACCGCACTGATCGATAAGGGATTCCCTGTTGCCTATGTTACCTACGAAGACGAAGCCCATGGCTTCCGTCAGGCAGAAAACATTGCCCACTCGCTTGAAGCTGAACTGTATTTTTATGGAAAAGTGTTGGGCTTTAAACCAGAACCGGAAACCCCGGTACCTATTAACAATATAGAATAAACACCAAACTATGAACTCGCAGCGTAAATCCAAAAGCCGATTCCCTATTCGCGACGATAATCACTTTTCGCTTTTAATCGATGGTGATAAATTTTTTACGTCGATTTATGACGACATCCATAAAGCCCAGCACTCTGTCTGTATCGAAATGTATTTGATGACCTCCGGTGAAACATCCGCGCAGCTTATCAATGCACTGGTTAAAGCAACCGAACGACAAGTCAAGGTTTATGTTTTGCTCGATGCCTATGGCTCGAGCAAACTATCAATGCACGAACGTGATCGCCTGACAACTAACGGTGTTCATTTAGCGTTTTATAATCCGTTCAGTTTTAGGCATATCAAACGCAGTCTGCACCGTACCCACCGAAAAATTATTCTGATAGACAGTCAAATCGCCTATACCGGTGGTGCCGGTTTTACCGATGAATTTGCACCAGCAAAAATTCCTGAGGACTATTGGCACGATGTCATGGTTCGAATCACTGGATCTTGTGTGTTTGACTGGTTGGCACTTTTTTCAGAAAATTGGTCACGTTGGTCGAAAATCGAATTAACAAACGTTGACACAGCGTCCACCCTAAAAACAACAAAATCCGGAAACTGCAAAGGCCGGGTAGTGGCTAACCGCTCACTAAGTCATTCAGAAATTCGGCGTTCGTTAATACGGCATATTCGCAGCGCCAAAAAACATATTTGGATCGCGACGCCCTATTTTGTGCCGTCACGAAAAATGCGGCGCTTGTTGATAAAGTCAGTTAAAAAAAATATCGATACCCGTTTACTGCTTCCCGGACCGATCACCGATCATGCCGGATCAAGGCATATGGCACGCCGCTACTATCATAAATTACTTAAAGCGGGTGTTGGCATTTATGAATATCAGCATCGATTTATGCATGCCAAAGTATTTTTTGTCGACGACTGGGTCAGCGTTGGTTCGTCTAATATGGATAAATGGGGCCTGATCTGGAACCTGGATGCCAACCAGGAAGTCCTCGATACAAAGTTTAATATTGAAGTTAAAGCATTTTTTACCCAGAATTTTCAACAGTCAGTCAAGTTTGACTATCAATCCTGGCGTAACAGACCCTGGAAAGAACGCCTGCTAGAACAGCTCTGGGGACGGGTCGTATCCCTACTCGCCTGGTTTAGTGATAATGTCAAAGAGCTGGAGCGACGCTAAAAACCGCGATTTTTAAATGAAAAAAATTGCTAATTGGGTTATCCTTGCACCGCATTTAGCCTAATGTTGTACCACCAGACCAGACAAAGCCGGTGATAAAAAATACCGTTACCAAACCTTTTTCCGTGTGTACCACACGATACGGTACTAGCACTGACTTCGCGAAGCGAACGCCGGGAAAACCAACATCGTGACAACAACAAAGCAGGATATGACCGATGTACCTCTGATAAGAGGTTGTCGGGT
>QILK01000209.1 GCA_003233345.1 Gammaproteobacteria bacterium
TTAGGTAATATTATTTAACCAAGATAGTATAATGAAAACTGATTAACTTTTTTTCACCTGGTTTTAGGGTTAGTTTCCAGGTTAGTTGATTGCTCCTGTTTACCGACCAAGTGCCATCAGTCAAATGTTTTATACCAGGGTTGTCATCGGCTTTAACAAATTCACCGTGAAATTTTTTATGAATAATCATCGTGACGGCCTTACTTCGATGGTTACTTATGTTCAGTAAACCCTTGACCTTGGTCTTTTGATAATTATTTCCAGCGATCGTTACCGCTGTTCGGTTTGCTGCATTTTCTTGCTCGGTACTTTTCGCCCGTATCGACAAAGCTTTGGTAATAGCAATTGATGCAGTTTCATTTTGGTCTACCCAATAAGTCATTCGTTGTCCACGGAATTTCTTGTTTGCCTCAATCACAACAGCAGCAGTGGTCATGGGAAATGGCAATGGGTTTTTAAAATTAAGGGTATCCCAAACACCTTTGCGTATTTTGTCATTGTCGACACTTTTATATTTGCCATCAGCTTGTCGTGTTTGCGGAATATTCCATTCGACAATTCGCTGATATTTTGTTTCAGCAGACGCTGTTATTCGGCTCAGCGATTCGTTTTTATCTAGGGTAAGCTTGCCAAGAAGTTGATAGTGAATATCTTTGCCACCCTCCGCTTGTGAGTTAAACGAACTACTGGCAGCCATATTTTCACTCATTTTTAATTGCTGGCTGACAACATTAGACGTCCAGCTACTACCACCTACGCTAGGTTTTTGACCCAACTGGCGAAAAAAACTCGACCAACTAGTTTGAATCGATAAAGGCGATTCGACATGGGCAAATTGTACGCTGGGAAACCCTGAGATAACATAAACGTCAGTCGCGTCGATTTTCCCTAATTCATTTTTGATCACCGCCTTTTGCTCAATAAATAATTTTTTAGGATCAGTAATATCGATACGGTAACTGGGAGCCCAGGAAAACCCTTTGGTTAGATAGCGAAAAACCAAGGGCGATTTTAAATCTTTTTTTACCTTTACAATAAGCACTGGTTTTTTAATTGTTCTTTTTGTTAAATTGGTAATGATGAAATGCGCAATTTGGCTTGTTTTAATGGCATGAATACCGGTCTTATTTTTGATTATTACAGTATTTGATGCAGCGGGTAAGTTTGCTGAATAATAAGACCGTGGTGAGTTTAAGATCTGCTCCCAACCAGTGGATTTAACATCCATGTTATTTTTTATCACTTTGCCATGGATCGGTTTCTCTACACCAATAAGGTAAACCGTGAGTTCTGAGCCTACCAGGGAATTTTGGATATTTTTACTTAAATAGAAGTCATCACTGCTGACATCTTGCATTTTCATGCGCACTTCAATGTCTTTATTATTATCAATCCAGAATGTACCATGCACAGGTCTGAATATATTTCCAACGATATAGACACCCGCTTTATCTATTTTTGCGCTATGTGTCATATAGGCATATCCATTCTTAAATAATCCGACGGAATCTATTTTACTAACCAGTTTTTTAGGTTCAGGCGTTTTTGCCAAAGCAATGCAAGGCGTCACAAGCAATATTAGTGCACAGATTTTTTTAATTGACATTGGAGCTTCCTAGTCTACGACGTGAAAGGTATATAACATGATAGCATTTTCTTAGAATATAAAAAGGAGGAAAAAGTAAATTCCCCCTGGGATTTTCCGAGCTAAATTTGGGTTACCGCTGATGGGAATCTTCTGTCCTGCTGGCAGAATAACAACGCCTTAAATCATGTCCACTACCCGCTTATTTATCGGACCGATGAGAAACATCATGGCGAACGCGATGCTGAATCTGATTTACTTTTCGATTAATCTTGTGGCCAATTCTGTCTACGTGATAACTAATACGTTTAAGTCGATGATGAATTTTATGCTGTATGCGCGATGGCGCCGAGGCATTGTGAGTATCATTTGCTGATACATTACTCACTACAAACAAACTTATTAGGACTGGCACCACCGCCAAAACTAAAAACCATGTTACATACCTAGTCATAACGCCTCCATTAAGTCTACTTAGAACCAAATATCTAAAATTGCCTTTGAAATACCGTAAATTAGGTATTATGACAGAAATCAGATACGCCGATAATTTACCATTATAATCTTGCCGAAACCAGTACTCTTATAGCACTAATCAATAATATCTATTAATTTAGTCAACATTAGCTTAAAAAAGCTCGAACACATCACTATTCCTGCTAAACCTGCCTAAATCCACAGCCTATTAATAATCGCGTTTTTAACAAATTTGCACATTTTTTTCATATCACCACCATAACCCTGATCTAGTATTAATAGTGTTAAAGCAAATAGAAGGTTGTTCATGCCATTTACAGTATCTCATTCAATTGCAGCATTTTTATTGATCAAACCACTGAAATCGCAGGCCGTTATTTCCGCCCTGATAATCGGTTGCATGGTACCTGACTTGATTTATTATTTACCTGGAATGCCAGTACAACTCGATACCCACAATTTCGCTGCCCTATTCTGGTTTAGTCTACCGGCTGGGATACTGGTTTATTCTCTCTATCACCGGCTGATATCACCTACCCTGTTAGTATTGCTACCTACGTCGATAACACTGCGCTTGAATTTACTTTCGACGGCAGGCCGTTTGCCTGACGTTAAATGGCACGCAGTGGCGATTTCAGTTTTTCTGGGTGCCAGTACACATGTTTTTTGGGACTCATTTACTCACCAGTCATCGCTTTCAACTCATACGCTACCGGTCCTCAATGCGGTGATATTGACGATCGGTAGCTATGATCTACGCTTTTACAATTTTCTCCAGCATCTAAGTTCATGGATTGGGTTGCTTGCGCTATGTTATGTCGCGGTAAAACGATATAAAAGTACAGCCGCAAATTCAACCATTAGCCTAAAAATCGATCCTGCTATTAGATGGGGGGCTAGAACGGCGCTCTTATTACTACCAGCACTGGCGGGTATTTACTTTATAGCCGATAACGCTAGATTTTTAATGTTTGAACACGCTGTCATTCGCGCGATATTCCAATCCGGCGCTTTATTCTTAGCCATTTGGATGTGTTTGGGATTATTTTTATCTCGCCACCTAAAAAGTATTTTAATACACCTCGATAAATCCAGGTCATAGTCATTTTTAAAACCGACAAAGAAAGTTAGATTGATATCGTTACTTTCCACTATTTAGCTCCAAAAGACTATAGCTATCTGGGTAAATTTGAATAATAGTAGATAGGCAACTGGAGAGAATTATGTTTTGGAAAAAAATGCGATTGTTATTGCTCGCCGCTGTTGTTTCAGTAAATTTAACGGCCTGTATCGATATAATGCGTGGGTGTTGCTAAAAAACTATGTTTAGTGAAAAACTAAGTACAACTATTAAGCGTGAAATCACCAAAGACTGGTCAGAATTATTCCCCCATTTTTTGATCTATCAACCGATGCAATTGCTACGACGCTATGGATGTCTACTACAGTGTATCTCCTTGGATCGAAACAGGAGCAATGATGAATATTTGCCGGTGCACCATTTTTTTAACTTGGCAAATCCACTTCAGGATACAATTGTTTTTTCTGCGTATACAGCATTACTAACTAAAAGGCATCAAGTAGAAGATTATGTAAGCATATACCGTCACAGAAATAATATTGATGATATTGTGCTTGAATTCAAACAACAAGTTCCAGCTTTAGAAAAAGGAAATTTAAAAGGGACTGAAATTATTGATAGTTATAATAGCTTTATAAATAAACATAGATCCAATGATACCTTATATCCAATAATTCAATGGTACGACATTCTTTGTTTATTTATTTGGTGTGAGGAATCATATGAAACCAAAATATTCATTGACAAATGTTTGAATGACATTCAAAAATGGCCTAACAATGCAAAAGATGAATACAAAATTCAAATTGAGTCATTTTTATATTTATCAGAGTTGGATAATCAACTTGACTGGATAACACATCAAGTTGATGAAAAATTGGTGCAACTAAAAATTAGCGCTAAATATATCGACAATCTGACAGTTTCCCACACTGATCTTTCCCAGTAACTTTGGACAGAGTTGCTAAGCAACATTAGCATACTCTTCACTATCCCGCACAACAGGAAAGCTGCTTGACGTCTTTGTTAAAGGTCTGTGCAGTGAGTTTAAGGCCTTCCACCATTGTCAGATAGGGAAATAATTGATCCGCTAAATCCGTTATCGTCATACGATTGCGAATGGCTAATGCAGCTGTCTGGATGATTTCGCCGCCTTCATTGGCCAGCACCTGGCAGCCTACAATCCGCCCGCTGTCTTTTTCCGCCACCAGCTTGATAAATCCTCGGGTATCAAAATTGGCCAATGCACGTGGTACGTTTTCTATCGCTAACGTTCTGCTATCGATTACCAGACCCTGATCTTTCGCCTGCTGCTCATTCAACCCAACGGTACCGACTTGTGGATCGGTGAACACCACTGCTGGCATGACCGATAAATCGAGGGCAACATCTTCGCCTGTCATGTTTCGTGCAGCTCGGGTTCCTGCCGCTGCTGCCACATAGACAAACTGTGGTTGATTGGTGCAGTCACCCGCCGCATAGATATTTTCTACCGATGTGCGCATATGATCATCGATCACAATCGCACCTGTGTGGGTAGTTTTAAGCCCTATCGAATCCAGTGCCAGCGAGTCGGAATTTGATTGTCGCCCGGTGGCTACCAATAGCTGATCACAATGTATGTCACCGCGAGTGGTCGAGAGTGAAAATTCCTCGCCATCGTGTTCAACGGCATCGGCAACAGTATTAAGCTGTACATCAATCCCCTCACCCGCAAATACCTGTCTCAGACCCTCGCCAATTTGCGGGTCTTCTTTTGACAACAGCGTACTGCGCGCCAGGATAGTCACGTTAGCACCTAGATGACGAAAAGCTTGTGCCAGCTCCAGTGCTACCACTGAACCACCTAACACTACTAGATGTTGTGGTATTTTTTCAGTAAGCAATGCTTCAGTCGAGGTCCAATAAGGCGTCTCTTTTAGTCCTTGTATATCGGGAATAGACGGCCGCGCACCAACGGCAAGCATGATACGATCGGCCTGTATTTCTTTCTCAGTCGCATCTGCCTGAGTCACAATAAGTGTATTTGCGTTTTTAAAACGGGCCGTTCCCCGCATCAGGGTGATACCGGAGTTAGACTCAAGGATACTTTCATATTTGGCGAAACGCAGTTTCTCTACCCTCCCCTGCTGTTGCTCCATCATTGCTTTACGATCAATAGCGGGTGTGTTTAGCCCAATGCCCTGATAATCATGATGTCCCTGAAGATGGGCGATATTGGCACCGCGTATAAAAATTTTGGAAGGCACGCAGCCAATATTGACACAAGTCCCACCAATGAGTTTCGCACTTTCTATTATCGTTACTTGGGCGCCGTTTTCTACGGCCTTGATAGCTGCCGCAAATGCGCCTGAACCTGTGCCGACAATCGCAATCTGTAATCCATCGCCCTGTCCAGTCGATTTAACGGCGCCTTCTTGTATTTTAGTTTTCATAATCTGTTCCCTTGTTATCGATCAACATTTTCGGGTAACGTGCAATATTGACTTTTTTACCAATATCAAATGCATCTTGTAGCGATAATAAAAATGAACCCGGGTGGCTTTTATTCCACGCTTGCCCTGCCGCTTGAGAACTAAAAAAATTAACATATCGACAAAAGTTACGGGTGACATTTTCTTTTAACGCATTTTGTGAAGGCGCTAAGAAAGATATTATTGTCCTGTCTGGAAAAATCGATTCAATCTCTTTTGGCGATACCTTAAGCTTGATCAGTTCGCCAGTTGTTGGACACTGAGAAGTAATGATTGCTGTTGCGTTAAGTAATTCAGGGATAAAGAGGCTATCCCATGCGCACCAGGTGTAAACGATTAAGTTATCCACTTTAAACCGGTGGTTAGTTTTATTTATCGTCAGCCCGAGAAAGCCGGTAATTTTATTATCCGAGTCATAAAAAACCTCTGGCCAGACGCCGAGAGTTTCCTCAACATAGGCAAGGGACAAATTGGTATGGGACGACAAGTAGGATAAGCTAACCGGTCTGGCTTCCATTAATAAAGCATACAGAGATAACGCCAGACGTTGGTCCCTAAAACTCAGGGTCGGAAATGCACTAACAAACATCTCGCCGAGCGATTCTAAATTCTCCATAGATTCACTAACATCTGTATTGGTCACAAGATCCACTGCTTGCCCGACTATTTGCTTTTCTTTAGTGTTGACGGATACCCTGCATTCGTCGTTGCTTTGGTTAAGGCATCAACATTGGTTTTACTCGGATCAAAAGTCACTGTTGCGGTCTTGCTTTTGTATTCCGCTTTTGCGCTAATCACACCGGGCACCTTTTTTAAGGCTTTGCGAATAGTGATAGGACAAAACTTACAGGTCATGCCAGGAACGTCTAGCACGACGGTTTTTGATGGAGCGGCAGCATAAGCTGACGACAATGGTAGTGAGACTGTCAAAATTAGCAAAAAAATTAACCTGGTCATAGATCTATCTCCTGATCATTATTCAAAAAAAACCAATCCGTAATAGGGAAAGGTCAGTAAAGCAATTAACAAAACAGCAACTACCCAAAAAATAATTCGCTGATTACGCTGAGTGGATGGGGTGGCACACGCCTCGCCCGATGCGCAGCTTCGCGGTATTAGATAAAGCTTTCGAAAGGCAAGAAATAAAAAAATTAAAGCAATTCCAATAAATATTGGTCGATAAGGCTCTAATGCCGTTAAATAGCTCACCCACGCCCCACCGATACTTAGCGCTAACAATACCAATGGCCCAATACAACAGAGCGACGCGCCAATGGCAGCGAGAAACGCCCAAAATAACGAGCGACTTTTTTTAGGTTGAGATAGTTCTTCCATTATTTTCTCCTGTACTATTAAAGTATAAACTCCGTACCTATATACGGAGTCAAGTCGGATTAATGCGTATCGGCGCCCTATTCCTCTAAGCTGTTGGCGACTGGCTAAACGTCTTAACGATTGGGCAACCTGAATTTGACTGATTTAAATCACAGGCCTCTATGAGCTGATCCAAAGTTTGAACAAGTTTCTTTAAATCATTGATTTGATTATTTATATAGTCTCTTTTTTCGATCGCTTTTTGCTGTACATCATGACAGCGTCCATCGCCAATTTTGAGTAGGTCTTTAATTTCATGGAGACTAAATCCGTAGGCTTGAGCCCGTTTTACAAAACGTATACGTTCGACTAATTCAACTGGATATTGCCGATAACCTGAAACGGGTTTTCGTGGTTGCCTGATTAAGCCTACTCGCTCGTAATAACGAACTGATTCAATGTTAATATCGGCTCTATCGGCTAAGCGCCCGATGGTTAGGGTTTCTGTCTTCATTATTTCTTCACCATACAGTTCCGTACTTAAGTACAGACTTCAAACTGAAGAAATAGTTCATTAAACGCTAACCACGGTAAATAAATCATGGGTAAAACTTTGTCTTGACATTGGCGTTACATCTATTAAACTATTCTACTAATCACTTGAATACTATATTATTAGATATAGCGCAACATACAGTTTATCAACTAACTCCTTGTTAAACATAGAGGTAACCAAAAATGGGATTCGCCGAGTTTGTCACCACGCATGAAAAAGTGATCCGAATGAGTTTTTTCTTTGCAATGTTGGCCATCATGGCAATCTGGGAAGTAGTAACACCACGACGCAAATTAACTGTTTCCAAGCCAGTACGCTGGCTAAACAATCTCGGCATTGTATTTTTAAACAGTTTGATAATCCGCCTGATTTTCCCTGCCGCAGCAGTCGGTGTGGCAATTTTCGCTAGTAAGCAAGGCTGGGGGGTATTGAACTACTATCAAGTACCGTTTTGGCTTGCGACAGTGGTTTCGGTAATAACGCTGGATTTTATTGTTTATCTTCAGCATGTGATGGTACATGCGATACCTGCATTGTGGCGTTTGCACCGCGTGCATCATGCTGATCCTGATTTTGATGTGACCACTGGCGCACGCTTTCATCCTCTCGAAATTATTCTGTCCATGTTAATCAAATTTGCAGTCATTATTATTCTCGGCCCCCCGGTTATCGCCGTGATCATTTTTGAAGTATTACTCAATGCGACCGCTATGTTTAACCATGGTAATGTAAAACTTCCTAAATCCGTTGACAGGATAGTACGCTGGTTTATGGTGACACCTGACATGCATCGGGTTCACCACTCAATCAATGATGACGAAGCCAATAGCAACTTTGGATTTAACCTACCCTGGTGGGACAGACTATTTGGTACTTACAAAGACCAGCCAAGAAAGGGGCATGAAAATATGACCATCGGAATTCACCAATACCATGAGCCAAAACAGGTGTCCTGGTTACCTGGGATGTTGCTATTACCTTTTAAAGGAAAAATATCCGACTACGCAATCAATCGCCGTGAATGGCGTAAATCAGATAAAGGTTAATGCGTACTGACCCGCCAAGCTTTATATTTAAATATATATCTTGCTTAGCTCATCAAATATATCTTCTCGATGGGATAACAATGCGCTTCTAAAATTCCTTACTTCTTCAGCCGTAAGTGTTTTATTTCCGAGGCGAACTTTTTTCCTTAGCTCAGTCATATCATCGCCAAATTTTCGCAGTAAATCCTGAGCACGTTTTTCGCCGAGCAATAATAACTTGGCCTCAGAATTTGTGATTTCCTTATAGGCCCCGGGTATTTCCCGTTGAATTTCCAGTATTTCTTCGTGCCTTTCATCGGACATATTTTTATCTTTGTCTCTGGCGCTAATCCAGTCATAAAGGCCGGCACGAAACCTGAACAATAACGCAAAAAGTCGTTCGATATTCTCCGCCACATCCTCAATTAACTCCCGGCGTCTTTGCGAGCCATCTTTCTCTATGGCCTTTCTATGATTTAACTTCGTGACCCAATAAGTCGCAACAGCACTAATCAACGCCCCCAGACCAATTTTTACAGTCGTATCTAGAATATCGAAAAGATCTTTTGGCATTCATTGCCTCCTTGATGTATTTTTATATAGTAACGTGGATTGAAGCGAAGCAAAATTTAGATAACTTGGTTTCATATAACAATACTATATTATAACTTATTCCGCGTATTTTCTTCGGGCAATTAAGTGCCTATATTATCATCACTGCTGCCCCATAAACTTCAAATCGTAGTGTCTTATCATGTAAAAAATATTGCGGGCTGTTACTTGGTTATAACTTTAATTTTTGATAAAGGGTGAGTTGAATTACATCAGTTTTCGATTCGATAAATTGAACCCTTGCCACCTGTTGGCGTCCTGCAATTAGTGGTTTTAACAGCGCGATTTCGATCGAGCTGGGAGCATGGATGACCAGTTTGGCCGATCCACTGGCTGCAACATCGCCAATTTTTTCCAAAATAGCCTTATACTGTTTGATATTCACAGAATTTATTTTCAAGGATACGATAGGACTTTTTTTATACTTTTGCAGGGAAAAATTAGCTGCTTCTTTAAAATCAATCAGGCTAAAACCCGCTTTTTTTACTAGGGTGATTATATTTTTCTTATCAATTTCGATATTACTGCGAACAGTAAGCACACCGGATTTCAAGTCAATATTGACCGATTTACCACTAACACCTGGTATTTTGCTAATGCTTTTGGCAACGTTATAGACACAAAAAGCACATGACATGCCTTCAATTTTACCCTGGTAGTTGAACTCTTTCGCAAAAGATTGTGTCACCCACAAGGTCATTATCAAACCTAGCGCCATTTTTTTAATCATGAATAGTCCTCATCTTACGATTAAAATTCTCAGATACAGCAATATCAGAAATGCCACTCAAAAACAAGCTTGGTACGATAGTCCGACTTTGCCTGAGAGCCGTTTAGATCACTGGCTATGGGAATTTGCACACCGGCCTTAATCGCAAAGTTACGTTTAGTCCAGAATATACCGGGAGAAATAAACCATTCGTCTCCACCGGTATTAGCCAGACTAGCGCCTCTCAACTCGCTCCGAGAACCAAACTCCCCATTGAGCTCCAATAACCAAACTGTGTCCGGTTGAGTATAGCCCGTGGGTTTAAGTCGTATTCCACCGACAAGATCCAGTAGTACTTTGTCGCCTCGGCGTAAACCCGCACTGTTTTCACCATTGCGTCTATGGCGTATACTTGCCCACCGGTACCATTTTCGTCCCTCATACCCATAGGTTAAACCAAGAATACTATCCGTCGAACCTGACCCCAGCGCTGGCGTATCATTTGTATCCGCGTTGTCCAGTTTTACCTTCAATAGAACAGAGGCACTTTGCTGCACCCCGAGAGAATCCTGGCGCCAAAATCGATATTTTGTAAATAATTTAATATCGCCTGATCCGCTTGATCTATTGATATTGTTTTCTTTTCTTAGATAAGGGACTTCGACACCGGCAGCCCAATCCCCGGTAATGCCATAGGTTAGGTTTAAGCCGAATTCAGATTGCTTGTTATCACCCGCCTTGTTGAGATGAATTTCAGGCGAGATTTCAACCCCTCCTTTAAATAACACATGTGGGCCGAGCCCAAAAATAGGATCGTGGGACCAAGCAGAAGTACTATTAAATAAGACCAATATCATCGCTAAAAATTTAAACCCTGTATTTATATGCATAACTATACCTAATATTTTTATCCGGTTAATAAATAATATGCGAATTACCGTATTTAACAGCAATTCGACAATGCAGGATAAGCTTACAACCTAGAGTTAAGTCCAGGTCAAGTCCTAATGGCTTCTGAATATAACCCCCGCCTCCACTCTCTTGTTATGCAAAAAATTAAAAAGAAGCACTATACAGCGACTAAATTATTTATTGTTGTCAGATTCAGAATCCTCTGAATCAATCTCATCAATAATCGGGCAGCCGTTTTCACTTGAATGACACAGATTAAGAAGCAATGTCAGTTCGTTTTTTAATGTTGCCAGTTCTTCAAGATGGTTTTCAATCACTTCCAGTTTTTGCTGGGTCAATCGCCTGACTTCATGACGCGCATGTTGCGGATCACGACGCATATGTAACAAGTCCTTAATTTCAGCCAGTGTGAAGTTCATCCGCTGTGCACGTTTTATAAAGCGCAAAGTCGAAATATTGTGTTCATCGTAGGAGCGTACGCCGGCATCATTGCGGCCTACTTTAGTTAGTAAACCGTATTTTTCGTAATAACGCAAAGTATCGACAGATAAGTCTGTTATTTTAGAAACCTCACCAATTTTATAATATCGTTTTTCATTCATAATATAAAAAAATATTCATTTAGAAGATATAACCCAGTGGCAACAAGCACCAAACCACCCACTATTTCCAAAGGCCGCTGATAATGAGACAATCCCCGCAAGGATTCTAACCATCCCATCGACCATGCACCTAGTATAATCGGTATGCTGCGACCAATAGAAAACGCAAGCAACAAGGCAAACCCGAAAGCCACCGACCCTACAGCGGCACTAGCCGTCAAGACCACTAATAAAGCGGGTGTGCAAAATGGACAAACAGCGATTGAAAATGGAATCGCTAGTAAAAACGCGCCCCCGTAACCGGTCACTATTTTTGCGCGCATACTCATCCATGGCAAGCGCGGCTTTATCCATCCTGCCCAAATAAAGCCGAGCAAAATCAATAGAGGGCCTAATACTAACCCCCACTCCCGACCCATTATCGATTTAACCCATTCTCCTCCTAATGCGGCGGCGATCCCTAAAATTACATGCGTCGTAATCAACCCCACGACAAAGGTTAAACCAAGATAGATCGCCTGTTTTTTTTCGTGTGCCTTGGTGACATAAGCTAAAACAACTGGAATCGAGGCAAACGATACTGGGTTAAAACTAAAAGCAAAACCCGCTAAAAATGCCAGACCGATACCGGACCAACTCGCCTTAGTCATTATGCTAGTTAAATTTTCTGCGTTTAAATCAAATTCAGAAAGCATTAAAAATAACGCAGCCGCAAATAATAACACTGCTGTTAAATACGGACTGCCCTTGGCTGCTTTTTGTAAAAGATCCTGTCCCTGATCACCTATCCCTTTTAAACTGGCGATCACCATCGGTATGGTAAAAAAAGTTGCAAATAAAAGTCCGGCTACGAATGCGTAAAAAATTGAGCCGTAGGTTACTGAAACGCCTGCCACAATTAGAAATAAAGGTAAGGTACAAGCCGGTAGTGTCAGCCCAAGCTTGACGCCTTCCGGTAGATGTTTTCCTTTCGGTAGTAGATGATAAAACGCCAAATGCGGTACAGGAATATAAAATTTACGTGATAGCAGATAAATTATCGCCATCGTTGCCAGAATAATGCTGGGTATAAAACTGCCCCAGACAGGGGCGTTAATCAGACTCACAAGTAAAACTAAAATCCCGGCACATAATACAGAGCGCGTTAACCAAACGGACATTAGGGCATGGCAACATTTTTTCGGTGTTTGGCGATGTGCACGCACTGTAAAAAGTGTATGGGTTGCAATGGTACAAGGCTCAAAAAATGCAAGTAAACCCAAGACTGTTGCTGACAGTAATAAGATAAAAGTCATCGCTTATCCGCTTGTGGATTTTTAGTCGCAAGTTGTTCCTGGTTTTTATCCAGAAATTGCTCAAGATAAACCCTTAATTTTTTCGCTGACGGCAATCCGGTAAAGCAAAGATTTCCATTAATGGCAATAGCAGGTGTACTCAATACGCCCAGACTCACTGCATAATCAATGTTTTCCAGAACATCGACTTCAACTATATCAATAACTTGAGGACTAAAACCAGTAGTTAACTTTAACAACTGGTGCTTTGCCTGAGTGCATTTGGTGCAACCGGGTGAACTGAAAATTTCTACTTTAATTGACATGGCTATGTAAATTCCTAAAAAGGATGCTAACTCGTGTAAACTAATAATAGCCTATTACCTAGAGTTAACTCCAGGTCAAGGTTAATTTTTAAAACCGAAAAAAACTACTTAATGGTCCCAATCCACTGTCAAAATACAACTAAAGTAAACAATAAAAATACTACATAAGATATTGTATTGTATATATATTATTATTTTTCCACTTAATCCTTGACCTGGAGTTCACTCTAGATAGTAAACTTAATAATAATTATTGAACCTGTAGCAGGGTCCAGGTTGTCATACCTATCAGAGATTATATTTAATTAATTGAGACATCGAAAAAGAGGAGTAAATCAATGAAACAACTGATTGCAATACTGTTAATGAGTATATCCATCTCAGTTTTAGCCGCAGGCACCCGGTATTCAATGCGAGTAGACGGACTGGCTTGCCCTTATTGTGCCTATGGTATTGAAAAAAAGCTTAAGAAAATTTCCGGTTTGAGCAATATTCAAGTGGATCTGAATAAAGGACTTGTCAGCGTTGATGCCAGCGAAGGTACCCTTTTAAATGAAAAGCAAATGAAAACCCTGTTTAAGGATGCCGGATTCACTTACCGTAGTATGGTACAAAAAAAGCTGTGATAAATAATGAGGTCGCAAGTTAAATGAACACTGAAAACGTAGAGTCTCAAATAGGCTATGTGAAAGAGCGCAGGGTTACCTACTTTACACTTTTTACCACAACCGGAACACTAATTTGTTGCGCCTTACCGATTATGCTAGTAACACTGGGACTCGGTGCAACAGTGGCAGCCATGACCAGTACCTTTCCCTTTTTGATAACGCTAAGTATATACAAAACATGGGTTTTTGCTTTCTCTGGATTGATGCTCGCATTTTCAGGGTGGCTAATGTTTCGATCCGGCCGAGCCTGCCCAACCGACCCGGCATTAGCACGAAAGTGTACCAGCGCTCACAAATGGAATAAACGAATTTACTGGTCTTCAGTGGTCATTTGGGGCATTGGATTTTTTGCCGCTTTTCTTGCGCTGCCGTTAAGAATTTTGCTGGGTTTCTAGAATTTTTTATGCCCTTAAACAGAAACAAATAATCAATATATGACATTAGAAATTTATGAAAACAAAAATTTTTTATATTTTCACTGCTTTAATTCTATCGAATAGCAGTCTACTTTTGGCCGCACCCATTACCTTTAACACGGCGTTACCTGTGGCTAAAGACGAATTTTTATTTCGCCAACAATTCATCGTTAATCAAGCCGCTGGCGATCCCAGTGGCGCCAACCGGGATCGGACGGAGCAGTCTTCCGTTACCGCGATGGGCTACGGTATCAATTCACGTTGGGCGGTGTTTGGCATTCTCCCCTACCGTGACATTAACCTTGATTTAGATTCGGGTGGACAACGTATCAACCGCAACAATCAGCGCTTTGGAGATCTGACCATGTTTGCGCGTTATAGTGCCTATCAAAAAAACCAACTCGGTAAAACATTTCGAGTCGCACCATTTTTAGGCCTTAAGTTACCTACCGGCAATGACCGTGTACAAGATAGTCTCGGTGTGTTGCCGCAAGCCGTACAGACCTCAACCGGGTCAACGGACGTTTTTGGCGGCCTGGTATTTACTTATCAAACACTTAAGTATCAACTTGATACGCAAATCAGCTATCGACTCAATAATAAAGCGAACGGATTCGAGGCGGGTGATATTTTTCGTTTGGATAGTTCTTTGCAGTATCGACTCTGGCACTCAAAACCTAAACAAGGTTTACCTCACTATCTTTATGGCGTGCTTGAAACTAACATCATAAACCAAAGTAGAAATAAACTAAACGGGGCAAGCGACCCTAATTCCAATGGTACACGTATTTTTATCAGCCCGGGTATTCAGTATGTCACTAAACGCTGGATTCTCGAAGGCAGTGTTCAACTTCCCATCAGTCAAAATTTAAATGGCTCTGCACTTGAGAACGATTATATCGTTCGTGCAGGCATTCGATTTAACTTCTAAAACTTCAAAAATGGATTAAATAATTTAATCCGACATCAGCGTCACAGGCTCCTGCCGTCCAGGGTAATGTATACCAACGCGAATCTATTTCAACCCCCCCAGATGCATTGAATGACACCACCTGCCATTCCGCTGCTGCCTCCTTGGCCACCACCCATTCCGCGCATAAAATTGCTACTTAGCTAAATACAGAATACCATCGTAATATCTGCTGATATATAGCGAATAGTAGTAATCACATATAGTCATTACTGGCTATACTCTAGTGTGATCTTGGAAATATTTATAACGTGCTCGCGCAGCGATTTGTATTTGTGATTTTAGTCACAAAACAACGCATTCAATCGCTGCTCTTCTTTTCCATTTTTTTGAACAATAAGCTGAGCAAATAGCCTTGCTAAAGGATTTACAAAGCTAGCTAGCCACTATTAGCTACACTTAGATACTCATTATTGGTCTCTTGACGATTTTGCCAATCCTCACCAAACTCCTCTGAGCATTTCAACAATAGATGCGTTGAATTGTTGCACGGGTGTAAACAGTAATTTATTTCATCCTATTTAATTAGAATCCACAAACATACACGCTAAGGAGATTATTATGGGTAGAAGAATAAATGCAGGACGAGGCGGCATGGGCGGCGGCGGTCAAGGTGGTGGTGGTCAAGGAGGTGGCGGTCAAGGAGGTGGCGGTCAAGGTGGTGGCGGTCAAGGAGGTGGCGACCAAGGTGGCAATGGAAACTAATCGCACTTCTTGATGCAGGCTTATAGTCAATAAGATTATAGGCCCCATCCTAGCTTACTTCGTACTTAAGATGCCGTTTTTTAATTGGATATAAAAAACATTTGTATATGGATCTCATCATGGATAACAATAAAAAGACGGGTATTTGCATCTGCTAAGTATTAGTAGTAAGGACAGGTTGTTGGGTCACTCCTAACTCTATACCTGCCAATGTTGCCTGCAAGCGATTGGAGACACCGAATTTCCGCCTAATACTCTTCATATGATTCTTAACCGTATTTTCGCTAACCAAGAGTTTCTCCGCAATTTGCTTATCCATCAAGCCATGTGTAACCAGTTGCAACACTTCAAGCTCACGCTTGGTCAGATTAATATCCTTGGCAGATTTTGCCTTGGCCGATTTTGAGAAGCTTTCCGAATCTTCATTACTTGATTCTATTTGCTTGATTAACAAATATTGTGGAAATATTTTTTCGCCATTAAAAATTCTATGCAACGCTTCGATTAGCGTTTCCGGTTCGATGTCTTTACCCAAATAGCCACCAGCACCTAATTTAATGGCCTGCACTATTTGCTCTTCGACCGGAATCTCTGAAAGAATGACGATAATTGCTTTTTTTGCAATCGTTTGAAGTCGAACCAATAATTCAGCACCATCTTGATTAGACAAATCCGTGTCAACCAGGAAAATATCCGGCTGTAGTTGTTCTCCCGTTTTTAGTATTTCGATGGCTGATTCCAGTGATTCTGTTTCACCGACCACTGATAGGTCTTTATATTCCTGCAAGTAAGCTAACATGCAACGACGAAACAAAACATGTTTGTCAATAATAAAAACACGCATTTCAATCACTCCTTAAAACTCATAGTAGATAGTCTTCCTGATACAAAAGCGAAAAAACGAATTCGCAGCACTTCAGAACCGATTGCCTCTGTACGTTTACCTACTTCGTTTCTATTATTGTAAATTCTTGTTAATTAGTATCATAGTTTTTCACTAAGGTTTAACAATCAGTATAGAGGAGTTTGAAACTAATTTCGATAAACCGACTAATTCAGTTTGAAAAAAATAACTAGATTTACTAACCTAACTTTTTCTTAAAAATTTTTCAGCAATGTATTTATTGAAAAATTTATTTGTCAAGATTATTTTTAATGAAGTCCGTCACAAGTTTTAATTCGTATTATTTAATGTTTTATCGTAAGAATTAAAATATAAGTCACAACAATCAATAAACACAAACAAGCATATCGTAAGTAAAAAGCGATTATGCAAGGGTTATTCAAAATATTGATGGAACATATTTCTATGTGGTTGTTTATGGTAACTTGACCCTTTAAATAGTCACCAACTATTTAAATATTTAATGGAATAAAATCGGAGGTCGAAAATTTATAACCATATTTCTAGAAAAAATATTGATTATCGAAATATTTAATGGAATAAATTAAGCATGTACATACCTTGCTCATTGTTATCTTTAACAAAATCTATAAAAAAGGCGTTCTCAATATAAGGCAGTTACATAACTTTCGAAAATCGGTTCAAGAGACCAAAAACCGGAGTGGTAAAAACCGGCACTCCCCAATCTTATAGAAACTGGGGAGGCCATCAAGATCATACAAATTCTGCTACGCGACTAGAAATCATCTATTTTAGTATTTCCGCGGTCATTTCTTTGTAAAGTGGAATAAGTAACTCCCCGGCTGCCTTTAAATTAGCATCGGGATACAGCGTATTCATATAATTTGGGTTTAAAACTGATATCTCTGTTTTACCGTCCTTCTGGTAAATACCCATATTGCCACAAGGCAACATAGCGCTAACCTTTAATCCAGCTTTCCATGCTATTTTACCGGCACTTTTTATGCAAAATTTTACCAGAATGACCTGACCTTTTTTTACTTTAAAATCTCCCAGATAAACCCATTTCTTTTTTTTCACATGCGATTTTACCGCGCTAACCACCTCGTCCATAGACTTACTTGTGGTACTTATCATAAATATATCTTTTGATGCTTCTGCTGCCAGAGTACTATTGTTAATAGCAAATAATGTAATCATTGATATTGTAATCGCTAAAATATTTTTTATAGAATGCTTCACTGATTTTTCCTTTTAAGGTAGTTAAAACGACAAGTTTGTAGTCGATAATTTTATTTTATCGAAATAAAAAACAATAACCTATATTAGATATTTATAATACACCAATATATTAGTTCACCCTGTGATTTAATTCTCAAATCAGAACTCTTTCAAAACCTAAAATAAAAACGATGTCTTGCTATACTTTAAAGATATATACTATTACTATCTGTTCCTGACCAACATCGCAATTGATTTACGTTAATGATGACGCCTAAACAATCACACTATGCGAGCATACTAAGCACTAGCACTATTGGCATAGCCACACTAGTGGCATGCACTAGCACTTTTAATTTGTCACTCATCACAAATGCGTACGCTGCAGAAGCACCTATTATCCAATCACGGCAAGTGTCAACTAAAGTCTCTGCACTGGGCCGCATCGAACCTCGTAACGGTGTTATACGAATTGCAGGGCCGCCACATAGCTCTGTCGTTATCAAACAACTCCTGGTCAAAGAAGGTGATACCGTTGAAAAGAATAAAATAATCGCGATTCTTGCTGGGGTTGATGTACAACGGGCCGAAATAGAAAAACTTAAATCGCAACTCGCTGATGCACAAGACAAGTTGGAACGAAACACAAAACTTCATACCCTTAAAACCGTCTCCGATGCCACTTGGCATTCACTTAACCTTAAAAAAGATATCGCAAACGCTGCTTTAAAACGTGCACGCGCCAGACTCGAGCTACTGAAAGTACGCGCCCCGATCACCGGACAAATTTTGGAAATACATGCACGTGAAAGTGAACGTGTAGGCAAAAAAGGTATTGTGGAAATCGGTGAAACAACAACGATGTATGTTGTTGCCGAAGTAAATGAAACTGATATCTCACGAATAAAGATAGGACAAAAAGTTATTATTCATAGTCCCACCTTACCGCATGAACTAGCAGGTAAAGCCGAACGCATTGCTCTAAAATTCAGGAAAAAGTATTTACAAAATACTGGCGAAAATAGTAAAGACAATAAAGTCATCGAAGTTAAAATTCGTATTCTGAAATCAAAGCTCGCCGCAAATCTTACCAATTTGCAAGTCAAAGTAGTTTTTCAATAACAAAATATTTTCACTAAAAACCCTTGCGCTAGTTTAATACCGTCTGTACAGCACGACGAATTTCATCCAACGAAAATGGTTTATTGATGGCGACTTGCACACCCATCAACTTAGCTATAACCAAATAGTCAAAACGTCCTGCAAGACCACCGCCACCGGAGATAGCTATAATTCTTGTGTTGTTATAGATCTCCTTTAGCTCAATAATCAAATCAATCCCGTTTTTACCTGGCATGACTAAGTCTGTTATTAATAAGTCACATTTTTCATTTACAAAGACCTCTCCTCCCTGTTTGCCATTTTCTGCTTCTAACACTTCGTGGTTATCAACTAAGAGCATTTCTTTTAACATAACTCTAACCTGTGGCTCATCGTCTACTACTAGTATTTTTGCCATACTGTGCACCATTTCTCCCAAAACCCGGTTGAATATTCCAAAATAAATCTCACTAATGCTACCTTTAGGAACACGGCCGATTGATATTTTGTACTACCATCAATAAATATCGGCATAAAAACTTTAAACTAAAATCATCTGTTTACTAAAAAATATAAACTAAACTTGCTACCCTTATTTTTTTCAGTTTTGACAGTAATATGCCCCCGATATTGGTGTAGTATCCCGTGCACTTCTGATAGCCCCATACCCGTACACCGTCCTACCGGCTTACTGGAAAAAAATGGATCGAATATTTTTTCAAGATTTTCTTTGTCAATACCCGTTCCGGTATCAAGAATATCCATGCAAACATAAGACTCCGAAAATACCTGGTTGCATGAGTCACAAACAGTTTCTTCCATCATTTTAGTGTATACGTTTATGTGAATATCACCTTTACCAGACATGGCATCACGAGCATTTATACACAAATTCATAATTGTCTGGTGAAATTTCCCCGGGGCAATATTGATATCGGGAATGTTTTCTTCAACATTAATTTTAATCTGAATATCTGATGTAAGTGTCGCTTGAAGGAGTGTCTTCACTTCGTTTAATATCAAGCCTGGGTTTGTAACCTTGCAATCCAGTTTTTCTTCGAGACCATAGTTAGATATCTTTTTTATGAGATCACGTGAACGTTCCGAAGCAATTGTGATTTCGTTTGCGTAAGCGACGCATTTTTCTGGATTACCCGATTCCAGGAAAACCTTTAATAATTCACTATACCCCATAATTGTAGCTAGTAAATTATTAAACTCATGAGCAATTCCGCCTGTTAGTTTTCCTAGCGCCTCCATTTTATGCGTTTGCATTAGCTGCTTTTGATAACTCTCCCTTTGATTTCGGGCCTTAATTCTCTCCTTGTCTAATTTAATCTTATTGCGGTTACCGCTAACCATTCTTTCAATGCGTTTTAATAAAACCGGCCAATGAATTGGTTTTGTGATATAATCACTGACGCCGACTGAAAATGCCTTCTCTACAGAGTCGGTGTCATTCAGTGATGTAATAATTAATATCGGCGCAACTTTTTTTCCATATCGATTCACAAGTTCTACGCACGTTTCAAAACCACTCATGCCTGGCATGACGGCATCCATCAATACCATTTCTGGGTTTATCCGTTCATAAGTTTCCAACGAACTCAAGCCGCTACTGCTTATAGTGACTTTATAGTTTTTTTCTTCCAGTATATACTTTATCTGATTCTGAATAATAATATCATCGTCAACGACGAGTATGTTTGCTCCCAAAGCACCCTCGCTAGTACTGAAATCACTTCCGCAGTGATCGTACTCGACATCGTCTAGGCCGGAAGTGTGTTTCGTATTTTGTGACATAGGTTTATCTACCGCGTTTTGATGTTAATAGTAATCAACCTTAGAATAGTTTTACTAGTCAAACTATTATTGTGCTAAAAAAGCGATATTTCACCTTTACTCATATTTTGTTGCTGATTAACGGTGCTTTGCGTTTTTGTAGTAACAGTCGATATTTTTGAAAGTATACCATTCAGTTTTCCAACTTCCTTGTGCAGTAATTCATGACTTTCGTTGATTTCAGCTGTATCGTTGAAAACTATTTCCTTAATATTTTCGGTGACACGGCTTAGTTCTACCAGAAAACCTAATCGTTCTAACATATGACAAAAAATCTGATCCGTAATATCTTCAAATTGTAGTGACCGAACAGCGTCACCGACTTTAACGCCGATACTCTCTGTCACACCGGATATACGGCTAATACCCTGCTCTACCTTCTGGTTTATTTCAGCCATTTCATTCATTAAATTACTGACTTTATCTTTACTGTTTAAGGTCAAGTTCAAGTCTTGCGAGGCCATCTTACCAACGATACTCGCGACTTCTTTAATAGTTGACTTAGTTTCGCTATATTGTGAACGGATTTGATTACTAAATTGACTGCTTCTGTTAGACAGACTTCGAACTTCATCCGCAACCACTGCGAACCCTCTACCACTCTCACCGGCCCTAGCTGCTTCAATAGCAGCGTTTAGCGCAAGTAAATTTGTCTGCTCGCTGATACCGTCAATTTCACAAAGTAATTTTTCTACCTCATTAATCTGTTTTGACATTCGATTCATGGCTTCAACTAACAGCATGCTGCTATCATTCATCGAGCTAATGTTATCGACAAACGACTGAATTAATTCGGTCGTTTCGTTAGTTATTTCATTGAAGGCCGACTCATCGTTTGTATTTTTTGAGACTTCTTGTAATATCTCGGAAATCAAGGACTGCTGCTTCTTGGATTCATTTTCAAGACCATTAAAACTTCCGATTAAACCGGAAATAGCACTTTTTTGAATTTTCTGTGCTTGACGGATATCTTTTTTAAGTGTTTTTAGCTGGGAATACTGTAGCTCATCTGAGTCGTTCGTCGCACCCAGAAAAAGGCTATTCAATTTGTCTTTCGTACCGATCTGATTTTCGATGATAACCTGGCTATTTATGTTCTTTTTTGATAATCTGAATAGTATAATAAAGGCTAACATGGAAAAAATAATGAATATCGCTAGCGAAACATATCGATTGTTACCACTAAAAATATAGTATATTTCCAAAGGAATTAGCCCAAAAGGCCAAAAAATTTTCGGAATACTAAATGCTATTTTACTCATTAATATTTTCCTTGTACGCTCAGATCCATAAAACTACCAAGACTGTGTGGCAAATATATTTATTGCCACTGCAGTAGTAATCACATTTACTATTCAATAAAAATGATAATAGAGGTATCGGCAAATCGCGTTTGATGTTTAATAATAAACACCATTTTTATTTATCGTCTCTGCCAATGATCTGTTTCCCGTGTCTATAGCTTGTGATCGGCTTCACCGGGATCCTTTTGTACTCGCGAGTATTTTACGTGCCAGTTCTAATTCAAAATCGACCAATAATATTCCAGGTTCTGAAATCCGCTTAAGTGCAATTTCAGGTGTTGCCAGATACTTCAAACCATGGCGAACATGGTTTTCAAATTCCTTATTACCTGTTGAGCGATATACCCTGATCATAAACCGGGTTACTGCGATATTTTCATCGATATGTTGCACAGGTTTTATAATGTCTCCGCTAACACCAGCGCTGTTATAGCCTGCTTTAGGATTTTTGAAGTTCTTGGTTATAAACCTTCCCGCCTTCACCGAATATTGCAACCATTTGTTATCGCCAGTCGCTTTATATAAGCGAATAAACGCGTTACCCATCGCTAGGGTATCGCCCAAATACGGCCCTCCTATATCTATTTTTCCATGCCTAAAACCACCATTAGGCAATTGCCGGTTTTTTAATACCCAAGAAATGGCTCGCTTTGCTTGTCGTAAATATTTGTCATTTTTTGTCGCCATATATAAGACAATATAGGCTTCTGATGCCCAGCCATTTTCCCGGGCGTATCGATGTTTATCGATTCTCGGGATGCCCAGCTTAATTCTCTCGCTACTGGGTAATTTAAAATAATCTTCGCTGTGCTTCCCCTGTTTCAGGTCGGCATCCTGGCTGGTATAAAATGCGCCTTCGGGGCTAGTCAGGAATCTATCCATATATCGGTGTATATTCAAAGCAGACTGTAAATATTTTTTATTTTTAAATTTTGAGTACGCCAATGCATAGGCAATTAAACTATTAGCCTGACTACTCATGATTTTTTCAAAGTGGGGATGAAGCCAATCACTGTGTGTTGAATACTGGTAGACACCTCCCCAAGCCGGATCGATCAACGCGTTTCCGGCCGATAGTGATTTATCCAATCTGCCCGCAGCCAAACTATTTCCTTGAGACGCCTGAACGATTGAATACTCGATACTGTCTAAGTCAATAAATTTCTGGAATAAGTTGAGTCCACCACGTTTTTTATCATAGGCACTATTGTGCTTCTCGATTAGTCGTTTTCGTAATGTTTGCCCCAGTCGCCCGTAGGGGTTATAACGTAAAATCTGTTGTACTTTCTCGCTTTTAATTTTTTTTCCAGCAACTGCTTTGAGAAGGGTGATCATCGTGTCAGCCGGTATATAACCTCTTCGCTTAACGAGCTCTTCACCATTCGGCTTAAATATAATAGTCGCCGGCCAACCATAGTCGCGATATTTATTGGCAAGGTCAGGTCTGGAGTCTTGATCTACACGAACAGAAATAAAATGCTTATCCAGAAGGATACCGACCTCTCTATTGGAATAGGTCTTTTGTCGCATCACATGACACCAATGACACCAAACTGCCTCCAGATCCAGGATAACAAATTTATTTTCCTTTTTTGCCTGGGTAAATAAATTACTCGACCAATTACGCCAACGGCTATCTGTCGTAGTCGATGCAACCGTCGTTGTATTTATCGAAAAGATGGTCAAAATTATTAATATTATATTGGTTCGTTTCACGTTTAGCCCCTTTATAGCCTTTATTCACAAGTTGACAGTAATTCCAGGTAACGCTGTGCCCGTAGACACTTGCGTTACCCAAAACTAATAGGCAATTATTTACTGCCGCCACACGATCCTGAGCCTGTCTTATGAGATTTTTTTGCTTTGCTTCCACCACAAGAAGATTTGCTGTTGCCGTGAGAAGATTTTTTTCCGCCACATGATTTACTCCCTCCACACGATGCACTTTTTCCTTTTTTGCCATCACAGCTTTTACCCATACTCAACAGTTCACTTTGTACCGATTGAGAATGGAATGGATTGTCCTGCGCAAGCGCTGAACCACTAACTAAACTGATTGATAACAACAACATTGAAATGCTTATAGCTTTTTTCATTGAAAACTCCTATTTTTGTACTTGAATGTTTTATAAAAATGTTTTTACTGAAAAATATTTTTACGACAATATTTTTATTACACAGATAAGTACGACTACTGGAGATATTTGGATGCAGGTTTTTTATATAAATTTTTGAAAGGGTTGGCCGTTACTGGCGCTGAGTCCAGTAATGGCCTTTAACTAACTGTTATATTAAGATTTTATAAGGAATGAAGATTTCCAATATAATTGACTGCCCCGGTGGGTAAGCCGGTTTTTGATCCTCCGACAGGTTCAAGACTAACAGCCACCGCCTTGGCTTTTTTCATTTCTTGTATCAGCTGCACGGTTAATTTAAGCTGCTTTGCGCCCGTTTTCGGCAATAAACCCAAGGATTTTGGTACTTTTTTGCCCTCAAAAATAAGCCACAATTCGTGGGACTTATCATCGGCAATTTTCTGCGTTTTTATACTGGTTGCTAAAATTTTGTTACCTTGAAAATCTGCGCGAATAATCCATGCAGGCCCCGCCGCCGCGTCCTTTATATGATTTATAACAGCGATATAATCTGGTCTAAATTCGACGCTATCCTCTACTGGTTGATATACCAATACAGTAATCGCAATCGTCAATACGATGACTGCAGCGAATGCCATCAATCCTGACCATACATTGGTCCAAATACTCGAATCGCGAGCTTGCGCATCCCGGTCTATGATTCCCAGTCTTGTCTTAACTTGTTGCAATAAATGTGAAGGCGGAGTCACCGGCTCGACTTGCAATGCCAGTAAGTTAAATCTTTCAGTCCATTGATCCACACAGCGTTGTAGATTTCTATCAACCGCGGCCAGTTTTTGAAAACGTGTGCGGGCTTTTTCATGCAATGTTCCCAGAACATACTCAGCGGCAAGTCGACTTTGAAGCTCTGGATCAGTCAGGTTCATAGCTTTAAACACCGTTTCAATTTATCCACACCCCGCCGCAACCACGCTTTGATAGTACCTAGCGGATTCTGGGTATGTTTGGAAATATCTGCATGCGTAAATCCACGGAAATAGGCAAGCATAATAACTGAACGTTGGGACAACTCCAATTCCTCGATACATTTATGTAGCATTTCCAGCTGTAAATTATCCTGCTCATCGAAACCGGTGATATCGCGCTCCATCAGATGCTCACATTCATCTAAAGCAACTGCAGAGAGATCTATCTTATTCGGATTTCTTCTAAGCCAATCGATTGCTTTGTTACGTGCCAGATTTATTATCCAGGTTAATGCGGATCCCCGATCAGGGCGATATAAATCGGCTTTATTCCATATATTGATAAACGTTTCTTGCAATACTTCCTCGGCCCAATCCCTTCTACTAATAATACGCAAGATAAAGCCAAATAGTTGCGATGACATGGACCCATACAACCGATCCAGGGCGGACTCATTCTTTAACGCTATCTGCGACAATAGTGTTGAAAGTTCTTCTTTATCAAACATGATACTTTTACGATCGCCCATAATTTTAATTAGCTAACAACTGGTTCCGGCACTCAGATTGTAATTAGAAGAAGCAAGTCTAGCATAAGCTTTCACATAAAGAAAAATCAGAGTTAAACGAAGCGGCATAGTCATTAACACGATCGAATCTTCGCTAATCGCCTACGATGAATACTAGAATAAGATGTATAAAAACTTAATACGTATATATAAGAAGATACGAACGGCTCTCATACGAAAACCACCCTCTATAATAGATGCCTTAGTAGATACTTTAGAATAGAACGCGGCGAATAGAACACGACACCGTTGAAACAAACAGTCGACCATTCTCAATGTCACTAATGAACATTACTGCAACACAACGATAATTGCCATGGATGACAGTATATTGATATATATCAATAAGTTATATTATCAATATCGATCCAGCCCGCAGTTTCTGAACTTATCGCTTAACGCTATTGTCTATGTGTTATACTCAGTTTAAAATGGGTTCAAATTGATGCACGCAGGTCGTTAACAGTGTTCGAAGCAAAATTAAAAATACGTTGCTTTATAAGCGCAGTGATTTCTATTGCCCTGGTAACCTTGTCTGTTAATCAGAGCTTCGCGAGTATCGTTGCTCACAAAATGGCTCACAGTCCATCTTCAACGCATTCAAGCAAGATTGACACGCGTGTTTCTCAAGCTAAAGATTATTTACTCACCCATACCACACATAGTAAATCGCCAGACAACCAGGCTTTTAATAGCGAAGATGAATCTTGCGAACATTGCAATATCGACTCAAGCTGTTCCAGCTGTATGACTGTCTGCACTACTTTACCCGCCATTTTATTACCTGTAAAAACGTTACCACACGATCTGGATTTGGTGTCGTCTACCTGTTTCACTGAACGAATTAAGATTTTCAATACCAGCAGTTCCCTGTATCGTCCTCCCATAACCTAAGCGTTCTAAATCGACTTTGGAATGATTGGATTTAACGACAAATAGTGTACCGGCTTCTTCGGGTACAGACTCAGTTTGAAGTTAGTCTCATACATTATTTCCTTAACCAAGGTTGGTTTTTCAGTTTTCCTTAAATCGCTAACAAAGAAGGTTAAGTATGAACAAAAAAGATTTCGATAAAGAGATTGAAGAAATAAATCAATCACGACGTAAATTCGTCACTGGAGCAGGTATTGCCGCCACCGTTGCTGGAATTGGCACACCTGCTTATTCAGCACTTGCAAGTTCGCCGGTAAAACAACCAGCAATGAAAACATTGCGGGGAAAGCGTTTTAATTTAGACATTAGCGCAACCATGGTTAATTTTACCGGAAAGTCGCGAATGGCCACAACGATTGGTGGAACTGTGCCTGCACCGATCTTGCGTTGGCGTGAAGGCGACCATATAGAATTAAATGTTACCAATAAACTTTCTTCTGAAGACAGTTCTATACATTGGCACGGAATTATTTTACCGACTGATATGGACGGTGTACCTGGACTGAGCTTTGACGGTATCCGACCCGGCAAAACTTATCACTATAAATTTGACGCAAATCAGGTTGGGACTTACTGGTATCACAGTCATTCCGGTTTTCAAGAACAGACAGGTGCCTATGGCACAATTATAATCGATCCCAAGAAACCGCCTCCTTATAAATACGACCGTGAATATGTTGTGCAACTATCTGATTGGTCGGATGAGAATCCAACCCGTATTTATGCCAAGCTAAAAAAACTGAGTCACTATTATAATTTTAATGAACGTACGATCGGCACACTGATGCGGGACATCAAACGCGATGGCGCTAAAAATACTTGGGCTAGTCGAAAAATGTGGAATACGATGCGTATGAGTCAAACCGATATATCGGATGTGACTGGTTATACTTATACCTATTTAACCAATGGTCAGACGCCCGATGAAGGATGGACGGGACTATTCAAACGCGGTGAAAAAATTCTGCTTCGTTTTGTCAACAGCGGTGGCATGACGTTTTTTGATGTGCG